>NZ_JAUBTL010000003.1:0-107123 GCF_036702475.1 Microcoleus sp. D2_18a_B4 | reverse complement strand
TAGATACCGTAGGGTGCGTCGCTATCAACAATCTCGAAACAAAATCGAAAGTCTCACAGCGACGCACCATACCAAATGAATCTGACTAAAAAATTCCCATAGATACCGTAGGGTGCGTCGCTATCAACAATCTCGAAACAAAATCGAAAGTCTCACAGCGACGCACCATACCAAATACCCTACACTGCGACTGAAGAAACCGGGTTTTTGGCCACATCTGCGGGTGGAAACGAAATATTGTCGTAAAAACCCGGTTTCTGGGCACCTATGCGTAAGTCCTATAATTTTTCAGGAATTTTGCATAATTTCCCCCCAAATTGCCGATAGATATATATACACAGAATCAAAGGTAAACTCCAATGGACGAACAACGCCTCGCCGCCTATCTCCAACTGATTCAAGCCCTGCTTGAGTGCCCTAGCGGTGAAGAAAATGATATTCTCAACGCCCATCGAGAGTTAGTTGATGCCGATTTTGTGCGAGTCATGGAAGCGAAGGCGGAGAATATGGCAGAAAAGGGCGAATCCAATGCAGGTTGGTTGCAGAATATGGCGGCACATTTGGCAAATTCTGTCCGCAGTACAGCAACTTCTGAAGAGTATTTATCTTTCTTGGAGGAGGTGTTACAAGCAACGTCAGATAGTGGCGGAAATCCTCAAGTTGTCTATCCTATTTTACAACAAAATTTCGACAAATTGGATTTGAATTTTGCTCAAATATTGCAAACTTCGGCCACATCCACATTCACAGAAGTTACCTCAGAAGAAGCTGCATCACTTGCAGGAGTTATTGTCAATTTTGGCAACTTAATTAATCAATTTCCCCTGGGGCGGCGCGCATGGAATTTAGAAATTGGCATCGCCTGTTATAACGCAGCCTTAGAAGTCTATACCCCCAAGGATTATCCCGAAAATTGGGCAACGACTCAAAATAATTTGGGGAATGCCTATAGGAACAGAATAGAGGGAGTCAGGGCGGCGAATATTGAACTTGCGATCGCCTGTTATCGGGAAGCTTTAAAAGTCCGTACCCCCAAGGATTATCCCGAATATTGGGCAACGACTCAAAATAATTTGGGGACTGCCTATAGTGACAGAATAGAGGGACTCAGGGCGGCGAATATAGAACTTGCGATCGCCTGTTATCGGGAAGCTTTAAAAGTCTATACCCCTGAGAATTATCCCGAAAATTGGGCTATGACTCAAAACAATTTGGGGATTGCCTATCGTGACAGAATAGAGGGAGTCAGGGCGGCGAATATAAAAGAGGCAATTTCCTGTTTCCGCTTAGCCTTAGAAATTCGCACTCCTACCGCTTTCCCTTTAGACTGCTTGCAATCGGGTAGAAACCTCGGCAATACTGCTTTCACTGCTGGCTTCTGGGATATCGCCATTGAAGGATTCGAGAAAGCAATCCAAGCAGTAGAAAAAAGCAGAAGTTGGGCAACTTCAGACGATATCCGCCAGCAGATGATAGCAGAATCCATCGGGGTTTACGAAAAGGCAATTCAAGCTGCTGTCAACAACAACCAACTGGAAAAGGCCATAGAATATTGCGATAGAACCCGTGCTCAGCGGCTAGTGGATTTAATGCACAGCAATGACTTGTATGCTAGCGGCGAAATTCCGCCCGCAGTCCAAAAGTATTTGGATGAATTTGAAGCCAAGCAGCAGGAAATTGACGCAGAAGTCGAACAACTCCGCAATCCATCGGAGGGGAATAAGGGATTAGCTGGTGTGGGGAGTTCGTCACGGAGTCGGGCGGATACTTCTGCTTACACGAAGAAGATTCAAGAGTTGGAAGGGGAGAAGCAGCAAATCTGGGAAAACATCCGCAGTTTAGATCCGGTTTTAGCGGGACAAGTTCAAGTTGTGCCGATGCAGTTTGCGGCGATGCAGAAACTCATTGATAATTCGCAGACGGCGATTCTCTGTTTTTACACGACGGATGATGACACTCATGTTTTTGTGATTTACAAGGATAAAGCGCCGCAGATTCATACTTGTCATGGAGAGGGTTGGGCAATTTTTCAAAATTGGAATGGAGAGGGTTGGGCAGCTTTTCAGAAGTGGATTAGGCAAAGTTGGTTGTTGCCTTATTTGCTGGATCGGAAAGTTTGGCAACAGGGGATGGGTGAGTTTTTGTCTCAGTTGTCGCGGCGGTTGAAGGTTGATGAGTTGATTGGTAATTGTTTGGATGGGATTGAGGAATTGATTGTGATTCCGCATTTGTATTTGCATCAGATTCCGCTGGCGGCTTTGCCGATTGATCCCCCCCAATCGAGGGCGGGCACGGGGGCGGGGGCGGGCACGGGGGCACCGCCCCTACGAAGGGTGTTTCTTGGTGATAAATTCCTGATTCGTTATGTTCCGAGTTGTCGAATTTTGGAGTATTGCTATCAACGCCCCACCATCGAATCACCGAAATATGGGATTGTGGAAAATGCCACGGATGATTTGTACTTCACTCCTTTTGAGTGCGAACAAGTTGCCCAAATTGTGCCTGAACCTGAACGCTTAAAAGGAAGTAAAGAAGCTAAAGTTGCCGCCTATCGAAAACTGGCCCAAAATGTGAATGTCATGCACTCCAGCCACCATGCTGTCTCGCGTTTGGACAATCCTTTAGAATCGCGCTTGTTTTTAGGGGATGGAAGTATCACGTTAGGGGAATTGATGACACCTGGTTGGCGCTTGCCGCAGTTATCGGATGTGTTTATGTCTTGCTGCGAAACTAATTTAGGAGGGACGGAAATCACCGATAATCTGCTTAGTTTGGGAACGGGGTTTTTGTGTGCGGGGGCGCGCAGTGTGGTCAGCACTTTGTGGGCGGTGGATGATTTTGCTACTTCGCTGTTTTCGATTTTTTACTATCAGTATCGTCGGGAAGGTTTGAGCCGTCCAGAGGCTTTGCGACTGGCACAGATGCGGTTGCGGACAATTTCGGGTGCGGAGTTGCAGCAGCTTTATCAACCGCAAATCGATGCCCTGCTTCCGAAAATTATTGGGGATTTAAAGCGAAAATTGAATCTGGTACAGGAAGAATTAGAAGGCTTGGAATCGCAGCAGGATGAATATAAAGGTGGTACGGCTGAGTATGAGGAGTTTGAGGAGAAGTTGAACAAGAAAACGGAGGAGGAAGTTGAGATTCGGAAGCGAAAGGAAGGATATGAAAGTTTGCAGAAAAATCTTTACACTATGTCAAATCCTTTTGATGATTTGATTTATTGGTCTGGGTTTATTTGTCAGGGTTTGCATTGATTTGTGGTGTTTCATCGTGTCAACAAACACGTTATATCATGTCCGGTGATATCCGAATTAATATTACCCACAGTCAGGACACTCCAAGAGCCCATTGGTGTCAAGTTAACGTCAAACCCTGTCACAGACTGCTGTTTGACTATTAACCCTAGATCCCCCCTAACCCCCCTTAAGAAGGGGGGGACAAGAGTCTTATCAAAGTCCCCCTTCTTAAGGGGGATTTAGGGGGATCTAGACTTGGCTATGAACGAGAGATACCAAAACAAATCAACATATTTCATCCACATTAATCCCCGTTCACCTGCAATTAAAAATCGGGTTCCGCAGCCAAAAGCTCGATCGACAAATCCATCTGTTCCTTCCCCCGCGCCAAAAAGCTTTCGCACTGCTGCCAACACTCCACAGCCACCCCAAACTGCTCGAAAACCTCCTCTAGAGGCAACTCTCCCGATTCCACCCGATCGATAATCGCTTCAATTCGATCGACCGTTTCCTCATAATTCCAGTCAGACTGGCGCAACTGCGAATCAATCATAACTTTTCTGCCACATCCAATACTTCTACAATCTTAACTTTCAGCCGGCCCCGACTCAACCTCACAGTCAATTCCTCTCCCAATTCCAAACCGTCAGTTGTGCGGACGATCGTACCGTCACTTTGGATTACCGCCGCATAACCCCTTTGCAAAACCGCCGCCGGATTCAGGGCGGATAACTTTTCTTGCAATACCTCCAGTTTACCAGTTGCTTGCCGCAAAGTTCGGGATGTCGCAGGCAAACGTTTTAATCGGTTTTGTAACAGTTGCAAATGCTCTTCTTCTGTCTGAAATCTTGCCCGCACAGCGTTTGCTAAATTGACCATTCGCTGCTTGTGTTCAAAGTAAATATCTGCTAAAATTGGTACAGCTTGAGCGGCCGCCGCAGTGGGAGTGTGGGCTCGTTTATCTGCTACTAAATCGGCGAGAGATTCGTCTCTTTCGTGCCCGATACCGGTGATAATTGGAATCGCACAATTCGCGATCGCCCTGACAACTCTCTCATCATTAAAACAAGCCAAATCTTCCGCAGAACCGCCGCCCCGCCCTAAAATTATCACATCAGCCCTACCGTCCAATTCTACACGGGCGATCGCCCTAGCAATGGCAGCAGCAGCCAATTCTCCCTGCACTCCTGTCGGCGACAGCAACACCCGCAAACCTGGATATCTTTGGGCGAGAGTCCGCTGAATGTCTCCCCAAGCAGCGCCAGTATCGGATGTCACCACGGCCACAATTTGCGGGTGGGCGGGAATCGGGCGCTTTCTGGCGGGATCGAAGAAACCCTCAGCATCCAAGCGCGATCGCAATTGCTGCAACCGCAAAGCCTGCAATCCTGCCCCAGCCGGTAGCGATTGCACAACAGTCAACTGGTACTCGCCGCGATTTTTGTAAACCCGGATGCTTCCCAAAACCAGCAACTGTTCCCCTTTTTCCGGGATTTGCACCAATTTTTGCCGCTGAGAATTCCACACCACGCAGCGAATAGCAGCGCTTTTGTCGGTGTCGCACAGAGTGAAAAAGCAGCCGCTGGGGTGGTGCGAAACGTTCGACACCTCGCCTGTCAGCCAAACTGATTGCAGGTTGCGATCGCCCTCCAACAAGTCTTGCAGGTATGATGTTAGTCCGGCAACAGATAAAGCTGTATCGGGAAGAATTGAAGTCATCCAATTTTAGATTTTAGATTTTAGATTTTAGATTTTAGCTACTATCAATGCTTCGGGCAGTGTGTGATTGCCAAGCGTAAAATAAGGGTTTCAGGGCGATTGCCGAATCGACTTGCTAACGAAAAATCAAGGGTTTCAGAATACAATCTCAAAATAGTCCGGACTATTGTACTATATCTAAGGTAATTTATTTGTAGGCTGAGCGGGCGATCGTAATTTTAACTGCAAACAAACTAATGATATCAGATACAATGACTTCGATGAATGTGCTGCGCCAAGAGGCTGCGGCGATCGGCATTACTGAGGAAGAAGCCAGAAAATATGGCGACCTCCGACATAAAAGAACTTGGTCTTTGGCGATCGAACATCACCTCTCAATGCAAGATTTTGCCGATCGCATAGAACAATCCTTCACAAATTCCGAACCCGATTCCTCCAGCGCACTCAACCACTCTCAGACTGAAGAGTCGAAGGACTATCGTATTCAGCTAACTGCGAATCTAGGCGAATCTAGAGTAACCAGGGAGAATCAAACAGCCTCTGTTGCTTCGCCACAACAGCAAGCAGTAGCAATCGGGCGATCGCACACACATTCCGACCAGCGCAGCAACCAAAACCGAGGTTTTAAACAAGTAGTTCAAAATCATATTAAAGCATTAACAATTGCAGCCGCCTCCCGCACAAATCTGCTCCATTCACAACTGGGCAATTGGGTTTGTCCTGAGTGTCGGCCGGAGGGCGAATTGGATTGTTACCTTTGCGCCGGAGAAGGCACTGTAGGGAACATTGCAGCTATTGGCTGGACGCTAGCTTATATGGAAATGTTGGGCTGTTCTGCTCGCGAAATTGAACCATTGAGAAAAATTTCGCCTTCATCGAATATTCTGGAATTGAATTTAAAAGTTTGTGTTGCTATCAAACAAAGTAGCGAAGTTTTAGCCAGGACGGAGAAATGGGTAAGATTGAAGGAACAAGGAATGCACGACACTGATTTTGACACGGATACACGGATTAATTCTTAATGGTGATTCAGAAGTGAGAAGAAAAAACAACTATCAGTGTATCCGTGACTTCCGTGTCGTGCTGTTGGGCATTAGTCTCAATAAAACTTCAAAATTCACTCATCCCCACCTAAAAATTACTCCAAATTAAGTATTGATTCTAGCTTTTTCAAAGCAACTTCCAAATCGTCATTAACAACTTGGAAATCGAATTCCCCCGCAGCTTCAATTTCCTCTTTAGCCCGCACCAACCGACGGGCGATCGCACTTTCGGAATCTTGACCCCGACTCCGCAAGCGCCGTTCCAATTCTTCCCAAGAAGGAGGTAAAATAAAAATTCGCAGCGCCTCTGGAAAATTCTTCCTAATTTGCCTAGCCCCTTCCAACTCAATTTCGAGGATTACCCATTTTCCCTCACCAATTCCTTGCTTGAGACCAAAATAAGGAGTACCGTAAAAATTGCCGGCAAACTCGGCCCATTCCGCCAACTCTCCAGCCTCAACCATTTGTTCAAAGCGGCTGCGGCTGACAAAATAATAGTGCTTTCCCTCAATTTCTCCCTCGCGGGGCTCACGAGTTGTCACCGATACCGAAAGATACAATTCGGAATGGCGATTGAGGAGCGATCGTACTAGGGTGCCTTTCCCCACACCGCTAGGCCCCGTCAGAACAATTAATTTACCAGATTTCATTTTTACAATAGAAACGTGTAACAATTTAAGTTTCCGCTTACTCTAAACTGTAAGCGCTCAAATTGCAACTAACAAACCTCAATCATCCCGACTTTGACCGTCTTTGCTGATTACAAAACGATTAGCAACCGTTTCCGGCTGAATCGCCGAGAGGATGACGTGACTCGAATCTGTAATAATTACCGCCCTCGTGCGGCGGCCGTAAGTAGCGTCAACCAGTTGTCCCCGCTCCCGCGCATCAGTAATAATCCGCTTAATTGGCGCTGACTCGGGACTGACAATGGCAATCACTCGGTTAGCAGACACAATGTTACCAAAACCGATATTAATTAATTGAATATCCATGAAAATCTTAATTTATGGGTGAACGACTAACTATCACTCCTTACTTTTTATCATATATACAAAGATTTTTTATTACAATCCTCAAATTAATCTCAACTAAGTTTTTTAATTGAGATTAATTTTTTACCCTTTTGACGCCGAGTACCCCGTTCTTTATCAAAAATTCAAAAAACACTCGCTGTTGCCACTCTATCTTAAAGATTCGGTAAAAGCGTCGATTTTTAGTTGCAAATAAAAGCATTAGCTGTATCGAGAAAACAGCCCGTAAATGTTGCGAAATATAAATTTAATTTCACGGAGAGGGAAAGTTAAGTATAATCAGCGATCGATGACAGCAAATATTCGCAAATGCTGGTTTGATCGGCTTTCAACTTAAACTAAAAGCCTCTGGCGATCCTCTTCGCGGGCTTCGCTAACGCACTTTCTGCCCGATTTTCCACAAAAATATTGGGGATGATGTGCCAAACTACAGATGTTTATTGGATGATATTCTACAATAAAATTGGTTTGTAGTGAGGACTTTAGTCCTATTAATACCAATAAAAAAAGTGTTGCTATAATTCTCAATTTTATAACTATTATGAAATTTTGTCGAGTCCCGCGCCGGAAACGGCATTGCCGTTTCCCTACAGATGATAGCAGGATTATAGCTAGCAAGAATGGGGGGAATTAGTATAAAATTCTGAACCTTTTAGTTTTTACTACAAACATTTTGAATTCAGCACAAGTTAGGCAAAAAGTGGTTTTACGCATGATATGAATTCCGGTTGAATTGGAATGATTAAACCGCAGAGGGCACAGAGAACACAGAGTCAGAGAACAGAGAGATATAATTCCGATGCTACTGAATTTGATATGAATTATAGCGGTAAAATTTCATGCACATCGCCCCTACACATACAGGATATGTGTAAATCTTGTTTAACAAAAAACAGGGATTAATGCAGATAAATTCACCTGCATTAATCCCTAGTTATTCCACACTTAATTAAGCTGCAACTAAACCGCTGTGTCTCAACAAAGCTTTAGTGCTCGGTTCGCGTCCCCGGAAATTTTTAAACACTTCCATCGGGTGCAAACTGCCGCCCAATCCTAATACTGTATCTCGGAAGCGCTTGCCTGTAGAGGCGATCGCACTTTCATCTTCCAAACCCGCTTCTTCAAACGCCGCAAAAGCATCAGCGCTTAGCACTTCCGCCCATTTGTAACTGTAATATCCCGCCGCATAGCCACCCGCAAAAATGTGTCCGAAAGCGCACAAAAATGCGTCTTCTTCCAGAGGAGGCAAAACAGTCGTAGTTTTAGCGATGCGGTTGCGGACATCGGCTACAGTTTCGCTGCCGCCCGATCGATACCGGTGGTGCAATTCGATGTCAACCCTGCTAAAATGTACTTGCCTGAGCATAACGCTGCCGCTCATGTAGTGGCGCGCTGCTAGCAGTTTTTGGTAGTAGTGTTCCGGCAAAGTTTCCCCGGTTTCGTAATGCTTTGCCATCCCGAACAAAGTCGCGCGATCGTAACACCAATTTTCCATAAATTGACTGGGCAATTCCACTGCATCCCACTCAACATTATTGATGCCCGAAGCCCCCGGATAGTCTACCGTTGTCAGCATATGCTGCAAACCGTGACCGAATTCGTGAAACAAAGTTTCGACTTCCAAGAAAGTCATTAAACTCGGTTTGCCGTCAACCGGAGGACTTTGGTTACATACCAAATAAGCCACCGGCAACCGCGTAGTTGTTTTTCCTGATTCGACAAATTTAGCGCGCACCACGCACTCGTCCATCCAAGCACCGCCGCGCTTTTCTTCGGGGCGGCTGTAGGGGTCTAAATAGAAATTGGCGATCGTATTTCCTGCTTCATCATCTATTTGGAAATAGCGCACATCTTTGTGCCACACAGGAGTTTGACCGTCCGCCGCAGTTACTGTCACGCCGAACAGCCGCTTTACTAATCCAAATAACCCGTCTAATACCTGTGGCAAAGCAAAATAAGGCCGCAATTCTTCGGCACTAAAAGCAAACTTTTCTTCCCGGCGCCGTTCCGACCAAAAACCAATATCCCAGTGCTTCAAATCTCCCGCTTCCGCCGCGCCTTTTTCGGCAGCAAAAGCTTTCAATTCTTCTAAATCTTTGATAGCAGCATCATAACTAGCCTGACGCAATTCTTCTAACAAAGCTTCCACTGCTGCAACGTCTGGAGCCATTTTGCTCGCCAAGCTCAATTCGGCATAACTACTAAACCCCAGCAAAGCAGCTTTTTCCTGGCGCAAAGCTAAAATGCGATCGGTCAACGGCCAGTTATTCAATTCTCCGCTACTTGCTCTGCCGATAAAAGCTTTGTACAACTTTTCGCGCAAGTCGCGGCGGGTGCTGTGCTGCATGAAAGGGCCGTAACTCGGAAAGTCTAAAGTAATCCGCCAAGGGCCGTTTTCGGCATCCGCATTTTCTTCGCCGGCGCTGCGAGCGGCTTGAGCTGCTAAACTCAACAAACTCGGTGGCAAACCGTCAATTTCGTCTTTGTTTGTGAGGGTGATGCTGAATGCTTTGGTAGCGTCGAGGACGTGATTGGAAAATTGGGTAGTAATTTCGGCCAATTCTAATTGAATGGCATTAAAACGCTCTTTTTGCTCGCCTTCTAAACCGACGCCGGAGAGTTGGGCGTCTCGGAGAGCGGCTTCGACAATTCGCTTTTGAGCTGATTCTAAGCTGTCCCAATTTTCGCTAGCCCGCAGCGCTTTAAAAGCTTCATAAAGCGGTTTGCTTTGACTGAGCTTGCTCCAAAATTTTACTACTTCTGGCTGCACTGTTTCGTGAGCCGATCGCAGTTCCGGGCTATTTTTCACGCCCATCAAATGTCCGACAATGCTCCAGCTCCAATTTAAACGCTCTCCGAGTCGCTGCAATGGTTCTACTAAGCCGCTCCAAGTCGGTTCTACAGAGGCTTCTAAGTCAGCTAGCGAGGCTTCTAGTTCGGTCAGCAGTTGGGTAACAGCGGGGACTACGTGTTGTGATTCGATCGCGTCAAATGGGGGCAATCCTTGACCGATTAGTAACGGGTTATCAGCAATAGTTACGGTTGCAGTCATTTAATTTTCTTGTAACAGGTTGAAAATAGTTGAACTAGACAGATTAGCTTTTAATCTTTTAACACAGTTGTCGAAAAAGTAGGACTCGATCGGGCGTGAGTCGGAGAGTCGGAGAGTGTCGAGCGTGTCCGAGGGAAAAAGTATTCCTTCTGACTGATGACTAATGACTGCTGATTAATGACTACTGACGGTTCTCTGGTGTGTGCTGCAACTCCTTGACAACTGAGATTAAGCGCTTGAGATGAGGTTTGACAACTTCTTGCTGCTCGTGTTCCAAACGGTGGATTTGAGCTTGGACAATCGACAAATCCGCACTCGATTGGTGTGCTGGAGCTTGCAGTTGGCTTTGCAAATTGGCCATGACTTTTTGGATTTCCAAAAATCTAGTATTTACTACTTCCCAGTCATCTCGGCTGATAGAAGTTTCTGCCAAGCCTTGCGTCGCACTTTGCAGTTGCTCTATAGCCTGTTCCACAGCTTGGAAATTCGCCCGTTGGCCAACCGATAAATCTTGCACTTGTTCGCTCACCTGCTGGCGGACATCGAGCACAGCAGACGCCACGATTTCTTGCAAAGAAGCTACTGACTCTCCTAAACTCAGTAACTGCCGCTGAATATCGATCGACTCCTCAAAAGCCTCATGCCTAGGCAGTGCAGCCATTTGCTGGCGCAGCGCTGCAATATCTGCTGACAACTGCCTGCGTAATTTAACAATTACCGTCACCGCCGTTTTTTCGACTTTATTGACAGACTTTTGGACTTGGGCCATTTCCGAATTTTGATGCACCCGCACTTGCTGCTCGAACCGATACCGGTTAGCAACATTCAGCGACAAAGCCAAGGTTAGGGGAGCCACGCCGTAAAAAGCTTGACCCGACACTGCCACCGCCAGGGAACCCACACCAGAGGCCGCCAGAGAGGCGTACTCTGCCATCTCCAGCCAGTGCCTTTGAGGAAAACTTGGTCTCAAGTGGTTTGCAACAGAGGGTTTTGGCTTCCGCACGGCTCTTTGGGTCATAGTATTTGCTCGTTGTGGGTAAGGTTGCGAGACTGGGTGGAGCATCGATTTCTATCCTTTTTTCAGTTATATGTTTTAGATTATTTCTTGGCACTCTTCTATTTTTACCTTTGTGAGTAAGTTAAGGATGACTGACATATTATTATGTATTTGGGAGCCTGTGGCGATCGCGCCCAATTCCGGCTGTTAAAAGGTTCGCCCCCACGCGCCCTCTATTTTACAGGAGTTAGCGTCATCGGGTTCGGGCGATCGACAATAGCTGTCCAGGCTCACCGAAAAATGCCTAAGACTATTTTAGATTTTAGATTTTAGATTAAAAGTTAAAAAATGCGACCTACTGAGGGCGATCGTCGTTTGGAGCTTGTCGGGAGTTGCCTTTTTGTTCGCGCATTGGTATAATCTACTCTTTCTCAATTGCCCCTCTCCAATTTACTACAAAAATTGACCAATGAACTCAGAAAAACCCGGAATTGGCGATCGGCTAAAGTCTATTTTCAGTATCGCCATCTTTATCATTCTCGTACTAGGAGTAGGCTTTTTAAGCGTTAATTTTATTTCAGCTCTCTATGCAAAACTTTCTTAAAAATAGTCCTGGACGCATGGGGTTCAGAAACCAAGTTTTTTTACAAAAATACTTCGTCGCAGCCTCCTGATAAGGTAAAAAACCCGGTTTCTTTAGTCGGAGTGAGTCCCCGACTGTTTGAGATTCCCAACTTCTTCAAGAAGTCTCGCATCTTAAGCACGAGATCAGTTGTTTGGATTGCATTCTCCCTTCTTCCTTCTTCCTTCTTCCTTCGGCTATAATTTCAACTGTAAAGATTGTGGTCTGGGTCTAGCCAGACAATATAAAAAACATTTTCACTAAAAAAGCCATGCACCCTGCCGTATTCATTAGCTGATATTTGAAACTGGTAGGGGATATTGATTAGGATATCTTCATTGGGAATCCCAAAGCCATTAGGTTCAGTAGTATTTTTCCAAACTATGCCATGACAGCGCAGACTTTTACTTTGATTATTGATAATTTCTTGAGCGTTCAATTGTGACAAATCGCGCAGCCTTCTCAATAGAGATGCTAGATACTTAGCATCTCTACCGCCAATTGAAAACTTATCTTTATCATCCTGATAATACCTGAAAGAAAAACTAACTCCTTCCGGTATTTGTATTTTCACAACCTCTCTCGGTGCTGAAGATGGCTGACGACGAATATCTGTATCTTGTCTTTTTTTATGCTTCTTCGATGACACGGGTTTTGTAAAATTCTCGCATTGATTCCTTCGTAATAATAGCATGAGAAGGTTCATCTCTTGGCAACTCACCTCTAGCATTAATCCAAGGGTCTTCACGTCGCACCATCAATTCTAACTCATAAGCGTCCCGGAAGAAATAATCGTCAGCTAACTCGTCTAAAAACTCTTGTACTTCTTGGGGAAATTCGGGTTTTTCGACTTCTTTCAGAATTGGCTTCCAGTCAAATTGTTCTTTGTATTCATAAAATAAAGCCGGGATAGTTGGCCCGTGCACCCAAGCTTCAAAATCTTCATCAAAAAGCGGTGTATCTTCAAAGGCTAAATACCATGCTTGGGCGTAGTACAATAGTTTTTGTAGCTTGTGGTTGCTGAGATAGGAGCCTACATCATTCGCAAACCAGAGGTAGTAATCAGCTAGTTTTGAGGCTGTTGTGACTGTAGTTATTGTGGTCATATAACTCGACTCAATAAGTTTTGTATTCTATGATAGCACAGTCACCACTCTTTATGATGGGGCGGTTGAAACCGCTTCTTGTCAAACAAAGTCTGCCTCTGCAGACTAAGAAATAAAGGAGGTATTTAAGCCGGATTGGGTATAACTGAAATCTTACCCTCTGTCAAAAAATTGTAGGGGCGGGCTCACCAACAATAATTGCCTAAAACGAACAATCTCGCACCATTCTCAAGAACGGGCAAGATGCCCGTTCCACAAAAGATGAATTTTATTGTGGAACAGGCATCTTGCCTGTTCCTAAAATATTTATCGAGAATGGTGCCATATCTCCGTTACAACCCTTTGATATATTGCTTCAGTACAGGTGGCAAAGTGTAAAGACTTTCCTGTTTTTCGAGCAAGCAGCGCCGCGATAGAGATTGCAATGCGTTTAGCAAATCGGATGATGATATTTGTCCGTTTTGTAGCAATTTGGCGAAGTTGACTGGCTGGTTTTCTGTCGCCAACAAGGACAGGACTTGTTTTTCTAGTTCGGAAGTGCGATCGTACTGCTGCTGTAAAACATCTTTCAAATCTTCGGGTAACAATATGGTATCATCTATTAATACCTCAGTCGCGCCGATTCCCAACTCTTGAATCAAAGTCGCCACGCTTTTTAACCAGAAGGGGTTGCCTTGGTAGCGGTGAATGAGTGCTTCGCAGTTTTCGCTTTCTGTTAATCCTTTATCTCTGAGGATTTCCTGTGCGGTCGCAGTGTCTAAACCAGTGAGTTGTAAGGTACGAATGGGAGTATTTTCGCTTGTGAGTTGAGGAACTTCTTTCGGCGGTTCCCAACCGACTAGCAGAAAGCAACTTTGATGAGATAAATTTTCTATTTGTTTGAATAGGGAACGATATTCTTCGTAGTTTGGTTTATATTTTCCTGCCAATTCGCCGCTACAGAAAAGGTTGTGAACGTCATCTAAGACTACTAAACAGCGATGGTTTTGTAAATACTTAATCAGCGGTAAGCGTTTTTGGTTTGTTGGGGATGAATCTGGGTTTTCTGACTGGGAAAAAAGCTGTGTTAGGTTAGATTGAAATTTATCTATGGTGGGGAATTCGTCTAGGGTGCACCAAACTGCGTACTCAAACTCGTGTTTGATTTGTTGTACGAGTTGTACTGCTAGGGATGTTTTGCCGATTCCGCTGATACCGGTGATGGTGATGAGGCGGCAGTTTTGTTGTAGAATCCAGGTTGTGAGGGTGTGGAGTGAGGAAGTGCGATCGAAGAAATTACCTAACTCCGGCATTTCGCTTAAATCTTGATGTAGAGTTTTCGTTGGTTTTGGATTAGATGTTTCTTGATTGGGTGGATGTGAGTTTGGGATGTTTGGCGGGTGTAAAGTTTCTCCACAGATGTTAAAACTACCAATTTTGTTGTGATGCTGTTCCAAATGTGAAACTATCGAGACTTGCAATCTCTCTATTACCGATCGAAAATTTATTTTATTAACATCTTCTCCCAACTCTTCTGAAAGTATCGGCCATAACTTTGAGCCAACATCCCTAACATAACTTTCGTTACAGTGAATATCCTCGGCAATTTTGGTGTATTTTTCACCTTGCATGGTACCTCGCAGAATTGCTTCTTGTAAGTTATCGAGGTGCTGACCAGTTTTGGCAAATACCATCTCGTCAGCCATTTTTAACACTTCCTTAAGATTCATGCAGTATCGTGGATGTTGTGATTTTTCGTATTATACCTAACATTTTCCAACATTTTCTGGCATTTTCCAACATTTTGTAGACAGGGCGGGTTGAATTAGCCAACAAAATTGCCAACAAAATTCAGCATTTTTGGCTAGACAAAGCTTTGATTGCCAAGGAAAATAGGAGAAGTATTAAAGCGTAAATTGAGATATTTAACGCTTGCAGTTTTATACCTTGTAACAGTGTGTGAGAGCGCAGTTGCGTTCTCATTAATAGTTAGCTTGTTAACAGTGCATGGCTCCAAAACAAAATCGAAGATCGGAAAATCGTTGTCGTTATTATGTTCGGCGTGAAGCTGAACGTCGTGGTTGGGATCTGCGTCACGTTAGTAGCGGAGGAGATGTTTTAGAGGAGCAAGAAATCGAGGCTTATTTCCATAATATTGGTCTTCAAGGCGAACGCCCGGATTTTCTTTTATGTTTGGTAAGTGATCCCACGATTATTGTCGAGGCAAAAAACGAAGCAGGTAAACTAAAACAAGCACAAAAGGAAGCAGAGGATTACGCTGAAAAAATCAATGCAACAGGTAAATACAGTATCAAAGTAGCGGTTGGTGCTGCGGGAGAAGAAGATAAAGGGTTTGAGATCAGTGTTTCTTTTTTGACTCATCAGGGATGGATTTCTCTCACTTCACATGGCTTCGCCCTAACTACTTTTCCAACCAAAGCAGAAATTGAAATTGCGCTGAAAACAGATAATGGCTCAACAAAAGTTAGTGTACCATCACAAGCTGAGTTTGTTGATGCAGCAATTGAAACAAGTCGTATTCTACGCACTGCGAAAATAGAAGCTCCACTTCGTCCTAAAGTGATTGGTGCTTTAGTTTTGGCAATGTACCAGGGACAAATTGATACAACTCCTACTAATGCGTTATCCTCAGTTAATACACTAGCTGAAAGTGCTATTAAGGGCGCACACAAATTACCAGATCAAAATAAACAACGACTCAAAGATGCTCTTCGTTTATCAGGGGCAGATTTTAACCGCCTTTCTGATTATATTGGTCGAGTTGTCAATACACTAAAACGCCTCAATGTTCGCTCAGTCATACAAACGGATGCTGATTTTTTGGGAATGTTCTATGAAGCATTTTTGCGTTATGGCTATGACAACAATGCGCTGGGAATTGTTTTCACACCACGACATATTACGCGGATGTGTGCCGAATTAGTTGGAGTTAGTGTACGAGATCGGATTATTGATATTGCTGCGGGTACAGGCGGTTTTCTCGTTGCTGCATTTGATGCCATGATGCAACAAGCTCGTAGTGCTGCTGAAATTGAGAAGGTCAAAGATTCAATTATTGGTTTTGATACTAATCCGACTGTTTGGGCGCTTTCGATGCTCAATATGTTCTTTCGAGGAGATGGTAAAAGTCATATTTATAACGAAAGTTGCTTTGACGAAAATATATTCTCGATTGTAAATCGTAGATGCACTAGAGCGTTTCTAAACCCGCCGTTTTCCCAAGACGAGGAGCCGGAGTATCTATTTGTTGACCGAGCAATGGATGCACTAGAACCAGGTGGATTATTGACTGTAGTTGTATATGCTGGAATTTTCGCCGATATGGATCACAACGCATGGCGACAACGTTTTCTACTCAAACATAAACTCCTCGCCATGATTAGCCTTCCTGAAGACTTATTTTACCCGACTGCTGCACCAACCTCGATCATGGTTGCTGAAGCTCATGTACCTCTTGCCTCAACTGACAAAATATTCATGGCGCGAATTTGGAATGATGGATATGAAAAGCTTAAGGGTAAGCGTGTGGAACGAGCAGGCAATCAGATTGATGAGATTGTCAACCAATTTCATGTTTTTATGAAAGGTCAAACGGTGATTTCTGAATTAGTCACAGTCGTAGAAGGATGTGACATTCTCCCATGAGCAATATCGAGTGGAGTCCACAACAATGGCTACCTCAACCTAAACTCTCAGAACGCGAATTTGAACGTTTACGAAGTGAAGCTATGCGCGGCATCTTTGAAGCGGTGACTTTGATGCCAGACTTGGCTGATGTTGTTCTTGAAGATTTTGGGGTTGCAGATGAAGAGGATGACGGTAATGAATTACCTTATGGAACTCATGGAACACTTTCCAAATACTTCGACATTAAGAATGGACGCTCGATAGGTGAAAAAAATTACATTGAAGGCGCGATTCCCTATATAAGTAGTGGTGACTCGACCAACAGCATTATCAGCTTGATTGATCCTGTTCCAGAGGAGGTGTTTGAGCAAGGCGGCATCACGATTACTGCTTTTGGCAAAGCAGCGTTACAGCCCTGGTCATTTATGGCAAGGGGCAACGGTGGCAGTTCAGTTCGGGTTTTGTTGCCCAAGTACAAGATGAGCCTCAACGATTTGCTGTGGTTTGTGGTGCAGATTAACAGGCAAAGATGGCGTTTTTTCTATGCTCGGATGGCAATTAAGGGGCGTATCGCCAATCTAGAAGTCAGTGCCCCTCCCAAAGCTTTAGTAGACACTGGAAAAACCTTGTTTGAGCGAGTTAGAGTCTTTCGTGAACAGCTTGAAGACCTTGTACACCTCAAGACCAAGCTTCCAGTTTAGATCAACGTGGAAGTGCGATCGCCCCTCACGCATCAAGAGCGATCGCCCTTTCTTGTTTCTGATAACCGATCGCCTAAAATGAAAGAGCGATTGCATGAAACCCATGCAGCAACTATCTGTTGTCAATTGCATTACGGCTCCGTCTCTGGAATTTCACCACCAACAGCTACCAACCCCACACCGCAGCGAGTTGCCGCTTCCGCCAAGCGATTATCAAGTGTTGCGATCGGCAATTCTAATCGTAGAGCTAGCTCTAAATAAGCTGCATCATAAGCAGCTAAACCTTCTTGTCTTCCTAATACTATAGTTGACGAGAGTGCGTTGCTATCCGTAGCTTCATCAACTTGAATTTCAAGTGATTGTAACAAAGTAATAGCTATCTCAGATTGCTCGGTTGTCATGAGGTTCCGTCGCTAGGCAACCAGGAGAGTATTAGCAACTTCTAGCGACCAAATGCCTGGTACAAATGCTTCGCAATCTGGCATCATCGCGAGTATAGCATTGGCATAATCGTTATCTTCATCGACTAAGCACCCACTAAAGGCTACAAAACAATCCAATACAAACTGCATTAAAACCTTCGCCCTTCTTCAATCATGGAACGGATTGAGCTTTTATCCAAGGCAATTTCTTGCCGCAGTTGTACCATTCTCGCAATTGCTGCTTGAATTGATTTTTTAGTAGTCAGTTTTCCCCAAGCGTTATACTTCGGTTTAATTTCCTCTGATGGTAGACTCTGTACAACTACTACCACTTCAACAGAAGTATCTTTAAACTCAGTGGGCATTTGGAGAAGCAATATGCCATCGGTTCCAATATGCGAGATCAGTTTCATTGTTTCCATGTCAGACTCCAGAAACTTTGAGCAATTCTAGTTTACCTCAAAACTCTTCACCAAAACAAATACTAAACAGTGCAATGCTTCCATAGATAGCGATCGCCCTTTCTTTTTTCTGATGAGCGATCGCCCTTCACGCATTAAGAGCGAGCGCCCCTCACACCAAATACCAAACACTGCGATGATTGCACGAGTTGCGATCGCCCTTTCTATCAACTCCTGAAAACTTGCACTTTTTCCTCTATATCCAATCCCCCTTCGCCTAAAGTATCAGGCGAAGAATGACGAGCGATAAACTCATCTAACAGCTCAAAAAACCGATCGAGTGCTTTGTTTTCATCCTCAGAATAAAACAGAATGACGTTAGCCCAAGATTGGCTAGTCTGCACGTTGAATCTTTTTCGTATCCACTCAGGAAACTGCATAAAATCCCTATCTTGTTTCGTTGGCTGTTCTCCTAACTCATATTTAGCAACGCTGTAACCCGATAAAAAAGCCTGAAGACAAATAATTGAATGTCGTCCCAAGTACATTGAAGGAGCTTTCTTAATTTTTTCAATCAGGGTATATAAATCGTGCATTTTTCACCTCAATTTTTTTCAAATAACTGTAAGTTTTGCTGCTCAAAATTCCTCTTCTATAATCTTAAAACTTCCCATCCCCAGTTCCAGAGTAGGTGATGTTAAATTTTGTAGCCATTCCTGCCGAGTCACGCCACTACAATCTATATTATCAAACACAATTTCCTGTTCGTCGATTGTAATTGATATCCCTTGATGGTAGCCATTAGTAGCAATTTGCTGCTGTCGTCGTAAATCATAAATCACTGACCAAGGTAGGTCTTGCCTTTCTAAATCCAGTTTAATCTGCTTACCATTTAGGTTTCTGATGGTCAAGAACTCTTTGATAGCCTGACTGCATTCAACACATTGAAAGACCCCATAGCGACTGGCAATTTTAGCGATATCTTCTCGAATTTCATCTAAACTACTCCGCTCTAAACTCAAAGTGTAAAGTTTACCTCCTATATTTATGTAAAAGTATATCTCAAAATCATTGCCATTGAGGGTGCAGATCGCATAGCGTGCGATCGCGCTCTTGCAAGGCTTGTCCAAGGGAGCGCGAGATCCCCTCACACCAAATACCAAACAGTACGATGATTCTACGGAGATCGATCGCCCTTTCTTGTGTCTGATGACCGATCGCCTAAAATAAAAGAGCGCTCGCCCTTCACACCAAATACCAAATCAATGTCTGCCGTACAATCAAGGTAAAAGGCATGATTAATCTTTCAAAAATTAAACGATCAACTGACTGCTGACTAACTAATGCAAAAACTTGCGAACTTGATATTCGCGGCTTTCGGCGATCGGCATTTGCAACTCACCCATTTGGGCATCCAGCTCATCTATGGTGCTTTGCAACACCGACTTCCACAACTCTCTAGTTTGCCAGCGAATCAGTATCACCACCTCATTTTGTACCGGATCTACCCAAGTTTCCTTGCCCAAAAAACCGGGTAAACTTCTCAATCCTGCCGTCCAAACTTCTTCATCTCGCTCAATAAATGCCTCCAACTTTTCGGGAGGTACTTTAAATTTGAGCCACTCAATTACCATCTTATGTCCTATTTGTAAATACCTAATTAATCGTTGCCGATCGCAATTTTAATGATCAACTCAGTTCCCTCTCCCGGACGCGAAACACAGTGCAACTTACCGCCGTGCTTTTCTACTACTAAATGCTGGGATATTGCTAGACCCAAACCTGTGCTCGTATCTGGACATTTAGTGGTAAACAAAGGGTCAAAGATGCAGTCGAGGACTTCTTCAGTCATGCCAGGGCCGTTGTCACTAATGGCGATCGCAACTTCGTTTTCCCCTACCACGGAGGTGCGAATCCGAATTTCGGGATTGAATATTTCCGAGCTCGACGGGGCTGAAGACAAGTAAGACTGATTTTGAATTTTACCATAATTTTCGGCATTTCTCCCCCCTTCTTCCAAAGCGTCGATCGCATTTGTCAACAAGTGCATGAACACTTGGTTTAAGTGCCCCGGATAGCAGTGAACTCGCGGCAAATCTCCGTACTCTTTAACTAGAGAAATACCCGGCCGTCCCCCTTTAGCTTGCAGGCGATTTTGCAAGATCAGCAAAGTGCTGTCCAAACCTTCGTGGATATCAGCCGGCTTCATTTGGGCTTCGTCGGTACGCGAGAACAAGCGGAGCGATCGCACGACATCGCGAATCCTTTCCGAACCGACTTTCATGGAATTTAGCAGTTTTGGCAAGTCTTTTTTGATGAAGTCTAAGTCTAATTCTTCAATCAAATCTTGAATTTCCGGCACGGGATGGGGATAATACTTTTGGTAAAGGTCGATCGTTCGCAGCAGTTCTTGAATGTAGCCGGTGGCGTGGCTGACATTGCCGGAAATAAAACTAACTGGATTGTTAATTTCGTGCGCTATTCCTGCTACCAACTGCCCCAGGGATGACATCTTTTCTGTTTGAATCAGTTGAGTTTGAGCTCGCTGCAAAATTAACAGCGCCTCCTCTAATCTAGCCGCTTGTTGTCGCAGGCGTTCTTCTGATTCTTGCAAAGCTAAAAGAGACTGTTTGCTTTCTGTAATATCCAATCCCACAAATACCGCCGCCGTATTGTTATGGTATTTTTGAGCTACTATTAGATAAGTTTTATTTTCTCCTCTGATGCTCGCTGTTACTTCTTGAGATGTCTTCTTTTTATGGTTTGCAAAGAAATCGTATACTAAATCGTTAAATGTGGGACTTGTATCTAAAAAACCTACTTTTTGACCGATAAATAGTTCGGACGGCATTTTATAAGCGCTAGCTAAATGTCGGTTTACTCCCAAGTAGCGCAAATCGGAACTTACCCAAGAAACTAATCCGGGCACGGCGTCTAAAACGGCTTGAAGTTGCTCTTTTGCCTGTACGAGCGCTGATTCTGCTGCGAGGCGAGCGGAAATGTCGCGGGCGATCGCGCAGCGGTATTCGCAGCCGCCGTATACTAAATAATTGACTTTAACTTCGACAGAAAAACTGGCGCCGTCTTTAGTTTTGTAACTGGTTTCAAAAGTGAGGTTGGTTTGCTGCTTGAGTTGCTCCCAGTGTTCCCGCCAATCCGCTGCTGGCAAATGCGAATCGATGTCGCTAACTCTCATGTTTAGCAGTTCCGATTCCGAGTAGCCGAAAAGATGGCAAGCGGCTTTGTTCGCGTAGCAAATTTGACCGTCGGAGGTACTAAAAAAGATTGTATCAGCAGCATTTTCGAGGGCAATTTGAGTTAGTTGTGGTATTGTTTCTAACTGCTTTCTTTTGACCTCGGACTGAAATTTATTATAGCAATTGGTTTGAGCGGAAGCCTCAGCTATCTTAGATGCAAACAAAATTAAACCGCCGATCGCACCTTCGCTATTTGTCCAAGGCTGAAATACCCATCTTACCGACTCGCTGACACAGCCGCTTGCGATTTTTCCTGATACAGATGCGATCGATCGCCCTGCCACAAACTCACTGTATTCCAAAACTCCCGTCAAACAAGCCTGGGCATTTTGCTCCCAATATTCCGGGAGATTCGGGAACAGTTCCCAATGAGATCGACCGATCGCCTCGCCGTCGCCCAACCCCCAATCTGTTTCCCAGCGACGAGAAACCGACAGATAGCGCATTTCACAATCTACCATTGCCACGGCCTCGGCGGAGCGCTCCACAAACCGCCGAAATCGCTCTTTACTCTCGGACACGGCTGCCTCTGCAGGTTGTTGGGCGATCGGGAAAGTCCCGTCAACGTACCTTCCCAGTCCCTGACTTTTTTGCTGAACTGGCTTAGTGTGCACGGTTTGGGATTTCCTCCATAGCTGTCAAGTTTGAAAAATTCTGTTTGAGACCAAAAATGCTGTTTTCCCCTGATTTGCTCTCTCGGACGATACCCTTAGAGGGTATCACCCATCATTGATATCATTTTTGATGTGGATATGTCTATAGGCATTGCTATCTACTTAAGACCAAAGCTAGTGCCCGGTTGCTGTTTGAGGATTAGGCATAGATCGCGCTGGCGCCCTCCGAATAATAGTCGGAGGGGACTGGAGTGCTCTCTTGTCTCCCGCGACTATTCCGGGGCGCAAGAGGGCAGCGAGACTAGGCAAAAAACGAGAGAGAAAAAGGGTTTTAGGCGATTGTTGACACCAATGGTCTATAGGTACTCAAACAAGTTTCCCCCAAACTTTGATATTCAGAAGATTTCCTGGTGATTGTTCGGTATTTTATACAAGTTCCCAAAAGAATGCAACTGTAGGCCCGTACTCCAAACCATGAACTTCATCAGTCATTCCCAATTCTTTAATTGGAGATCCCACATCGAACATGGTATGAGATCGTGTAGCCAGTGCGATCGCCCGATCGCTTAAGAATGCAAGAGAGCGCTCAAACAAATTTGTGCGTAAATTCACTGGTAAAATCCACTCTCCCTTTCCGTAACATTGCAGGATCTAATCTTTCAGTGGTGTTGCAAGTCATCAAAACTACGAGTTTTTGCTGAAATTGAATGCCGTGTTCGTCGATGACGCTTTGATACAAAGTTCCATCCAGCAAACTCAAAATGTGTTCAGTTTTGTTAGTGCGTTGGGCTTCTGGGGTCGATCGATCTTGAGCCAAATTATCAGCCTCATTGATAATAATACAAATCCGCTCTAAATAACTCGGTGGCACAAAATTTTCCACAGCATCGTGGTCTAAGATAAAAATCACATAACCCAGCGGCACTAAAATTTCCTTGGCTACCGCTTGCGTCCAAGCAGTTTTGCCCGTCCCCGGTTCGCCACTAACCAAAACAGCCAACTGATTTTGATCCAAAATTGCCTGCTGAACTGTATCGGTAAAACTTTGAACCTCCGCAGAAAACGTGCGAATTGGGAACTGGCTGTGAACCTGTCCGACGCGGCTTTTGTACCCGCCCAGAATCACCGCTAAATTATAAGTTGCCTTGCTAACGAGCGGCGCAATATCTTGGCAAATTAGAGTGTAGCAGCGTCTTCCCCTGTCGTAGCTGTCAATTTGTAGCCAGCAGCCGAATCGAGCCCAAGAAGCATAAACAGTACCCAAAACTTCCAAGCGTTCCCAGCTAACAAATCGCTCCGGGGGATAAGAAAAATGTCTATCCATAAAAGACTGGGTAATCGCATCCGGTTTCCCTAGCAAATCCAGAACTTTGAAAACAGTAATCTCTTGGAGTTTGTTGAGAACATAGTCGATGGGAATGCTAGCGCGGCTGACCAATTGCACCACAGGCGTTTCGGTAGCTAAAATGTCTTTGTAGCGGTAATCCGGGTAAACTGGCTGCGGAGTAATGTAATCCCAAAATTCATCAATTTCGTAGCGAGTATTTTCCGAGAAGACATTTAAAATATTGGCCCACCAAGTATATTGGTGTCGTCCCATTGCGTCGGCAATGTCGCTAGCTGCCCCTAAAGTTTTTTGAGCTAGTTCTAAGGGGTCGCTAGACGCTAAATGTGCCAGGTGTTCCCAATCAAATTGACGGTAAAGAGGTCGCCAACCAGAGCCGAGCAGACCTCTATTTTGAGAATTGTTTTGATGAAAATTGTTTTCGCGATCGCCCATATCTTCCGCACTCATTTTGCAAAACTCCTAGTTACTCTTATTTTACAGTTTTTGTGGTACACATTCTACAAAAAAAGTGAAATTTATCAACTTATTTTGAGATAAGCGGGCGGCACAAAATCTACTAGCCAAACTTTGTTAGCCGAACAGTAAAATGTATGACCGTCGCGTTGCATGGCTGCGGCATCTACAGTAAAGACTGTCGGGATGCCATGTCTTGCACCTACTTGGCGCGCCGTTTGGATATTCACCGACAAATGAACATGATGTCGCGACATTTTCCTAATTCCTTGACTGAGAATAGACTCGACGGCAGTGCTACCTGTTCCGTGATATAAAATATCTGGGGGAACAGCGGGTTCTAACTGCAAGTCTACCTCTACACTGTGTCCTTGGTTGGCACGAATTAGAGTGCCTGTGGAGTCAAATGAAAAGCGCTGCTTGTCGTTTTGCGCCACTACTTTTTTGAGTTCTGCAAGCTGAACTGGAAAGTTATTTTGTTGGCAGGCATCGAGGAGTTCGCTAACAGGAACCCACCCACCGGGAGCGAGTTCGATGCCGATGCGCGAGGGCGCGTGACGCAGGTGTTTGCTGAGATATCTGCTGATTTTTACTAATCGAGAATCGTTCATAATTCTACTTTATTGATTGAGCTTTTAAATCACCTTTTATAAAATGTCACTAGCGGGTTATATCGTTGATTTGAGGCGGGTTTGTTGAATCTGTTTGCACTGCCAGAGGGCGCTTGAGTGAACCGGCATCTACAGGTTTGCAGAAAATGATTGCCGGACGTAAAAAATTGTCTTACGCGCGAATTATAGCGGTAAAGTCCGTCCTTCACTACCTACATAATTAGGTTCGGCGTCTGCGAATAAAAAAGTGTTGGATCGGCGATTTTTCACCAGCTTTATCTTTTGATAATTATCAAAAACTCTGCATTCTGCCGAATGCCTTCTACCTTGGGATAACTCCGCCAAAAATAGCAAAATTTAGATAGCGCCAGTGACATCCGGCGTCGGCAAAACCAGCTTCTGCAAGCCACTTTGTCTGCTCTTCCACAGAGGAGGGAATATCTTCTTCTCGATATTTTTGAAACCAGGCTGCATCGTCTTCTCCGTTAGCTTTCATGTACTGCCGCCACAACTGTTCGTATTGCTCAGTCAGCCGGGGAGTAGCACCTGTCACAATATCTCGAATTAGCAAGATTCCCCCTGGATTCATCGAGTGGAAAATTTTGTGAAATAGCTGTTGCTTACCTGCGCTGTCGAGGTGGTGGATTGCCAACCCTGAAACTACCAAATCGTAACCGCTGCCGAAATCATCTTCGGCAAAGTTTCCTTGCTGCAAGGTCAGCCGTTCTCGGAAAGCGGACAAGTTAGTTTGGCAAGTTTTCAGCATATTTTGGGCCATGTCAAAGGCTAGGACTTTTGCTTGAGGAAATGCTGACAGAATCACAGCAGACAGTATGCCAGTTCCCGCGCCTAAATCCAGAACTTTTATGTTACCATTAGTTTCAAAAGGGATTAGCTGCAATATTACATCGTGTTGCTCGCCATAGCGCGGAATGAGGCGGGGAATTAAACCGTCATAATCAAAGGCTCTTTGTTCAAATTGCTCGCGTACAGCGTCTAAATTCACAGACAATTTTCCTCAAACTGTTAATAGTTGAGTGCGCCAATGCAGTTGGGCAGTTCTCTTCTCTGAAGGTATATTACATTTGATAATACAAAAAATATACAGAGCTGTCAAGATGTTGAAGAAAATAATTTAAAAGAAGTTATGGACGATCGCCAGATAGGGACTTCGTGCAGCCAAACCAGTCCGTGATATCAAATCCGTTAGCATCGGAATAGTAAATCCGAGTTCACTGTTCACGGCGTTGACTGTTCACTGTTCACGGCGTCAACCGTCAACCGTCAACCGTCAACCGTCAACATCATTCCGGTGTAACCGGAAATGATATGATTTGGGAACTGTCAAGCCCTGCACATATATCTCCTTCAGTGCAGATGAGGCAGAATGCCACAGACGCGAAAGCCTGCCGAAGACGAGACTTTGTGCCAGATACTAGGAGTAATTGTGAGAAAAAAGTTGACGGTTATGATATCCGTTTCACACAAGAATGCAACTGTCGGTGTGTACTCCACACCATAAATTTCTCAGTGATTCCCCCTAGTAAAATATAAAAGATAAAAGATAAAAAAGAATGAGCCGGCAGCCGATGATCGGCTAGATATGAAAAATCAGTCCTCAGATTGACAAACTTTAGCCAACTATAAACAACAATTGAGGTGACTCCCGAGTGGAAGTGGTGCCTGCCAATTTTTCAGGAAGATGAAGAGATACAAAATATTACACCCGCAGGTGCGGGAAAGAAAATTGTGATAATGAATCAGGATGCGAGTAGATTAGGTGTCAGCCGTCAGGGGAAAATAGAAGCAATGGAAATCCAACAACGGAGTAAGGATAAGCCCGATCGCCAGCAACACAACGCGTCCGATCGGCTCGGTCAATTTTCTACGACAAAAGAACTAGATGCGTCGCTACAAGAATGTTTAGATTTTAAAGGAGCGATCGACCGATCGGCACTGGCGCTGAGGACTGACGCGCGAGGAATTATTAACTATGTCAGCGAACGAGTTTGCTCCATATCCAACTATTCCCAAGCCGAACTAATCGGCTGCCACTTCGGCATCCTCCATTCGGAATATAAATCTTCGGAAATCATCAAAAATCTGCTATTAACTGTTGCCAAAGGTAAAAGTTGGCAAGGAGATATTCAGAATAAAGCCAAGAATGGAAGTGATTATTGGGTGTACGCAGCAGTAGTTCCACTGTTGGACTGTAAGGGAAAACCCTGTCAGTATTTGGCGATCGGATTCGACATCACCGATCGCAAAGCCGTGGAAGCAGCCCAAGTCGAAGCCAACCGGGCAAAAGACGAATTTCTGGCGATCGCCTCCCACGAACTGCGATCGCCCCTCAGTGCGATTTTGGGATGGGCGCAGCTAGCTCGATCGCGCAATTTAAACGAAGCCACCACCAGCCGCGCTTTGGAAATCATCGAGCGCAACGCCAAATTACAAAACAGGCAAATAGACAATCTCCTCGACCTCTCGCGGTTGCTGCGAGGGAAAGTGTGCCTGAACATCGGCCAAGTTCACCTCCCGTCTATCATAGAATCTGCGATCGAGACCCTCCGTCCCGCCGCCGATGCCAAAAACCTCCGCGTAGAAAAACATTTCGACCCCGCCGTCAGCTACGTTTTGGCAGATGCAGAACGCTTGCAGCAAATAGTCTGGAACCTCCTTGCAAACGCCATCAAATTCACCCCTGAATCGACACCATACCCAGTTCAAGTGCGGATCGAGGCTACTGAGTCGGGCGTCTTGATTCGGGTCAGCGACAGCGGTTGCGGCATCGACCCCAAATTTCTGCCGCACATCTTTGACTACTTCCGCCCTGCAGACAGCTTCCAGAACAAGGAACAAAATCGGCTTGGGCTCGGGCTCTCAATTGTGCGGCAGTTAGTGGAACTGCACGGGGGAAGTGTTTGGGCTTCGAGTCCCGGCCTCGGTCAGGGGGCGACCTTTGGGGTGCTGCTACCGATTGCCAAGGAAAATGCACCCGACGATCGCACTGCTGCGATCGCCCAAAGGGAAAGCAGACGCGGATCGGTTTCCAAACCCCTAGCGGGAAAGCAAGTCCTGGTGGTGGAAAGCAGCACCGAGATCCGGCAATTCCTCAAAACTGGCCTCGAAGCATTTGGAGCCAAGGTAACAGCGGTGGGTAGCGCCTGCGAAGCGATGGCCGAGTTGCAACAGTCGCGGCCCGACGTGTTGGTGAGCGATATGACAGTATCGGGAGCCGACGGCTGCGATTTGATCCGCCGCATCAGAGCAATGGAAATGTCCGAGCACAGGGAACTGCTGCCGGCCGTGGCGCTGACGGGAGGCATTGAGGAAGAAGATTCGGCCGAAGCGCTGGAGGCGGGGTTTCAGAGGCATTTGTCGAAGCCGGTGGAAGCGAATCAGTTGGTGAGCGCGATCGCCCAATTGGCTGGACTGAGTGGATTCGGATCGGGAGAGTGGGGTTCGGGAAATGTCCGGACGACCACACCCCAGGGCCCGCTGCCGGAACCTAACAGTTTTGACGACAAAAATCATCTGGAACAATTAACAAGTGACAGCAGAGAATTACCGCTGTTGCTGGTAGTAGAAGACAACAATTTTCTGCTGGCTTACCTCCAAACTTTATTAAGTCCTTACTATCGAGTCGCCGTGGCGATGGACGGGGTTGAAGGTTTAGAAAAAGCCAAAAGTTTGCAGCCAAATTTGATTGTGAGCGACCAAATTATGCCCAGACAAAACGGACTGGATTTGCTCAAGGAGATTCGGAACACGCCAGAATTGAAATCGACTCCGGTAATCTTTTTGACAGCGCGAGCGGGGATGGAATCTCGGATCGAAAGTTTGGATGCGGGTGCTGACGATTATATCTCTAAGCCTTTTGACGAGAGGGAATTGCTCGCGAGGGTGAGAAATTTGTTGCGATCGCACTCAGCCGAACAGCAGTTGGCGGAACTCAACCGTCAGTTGCTGCAGCAGAAACAGCAGTTAGAAACAGTGAATCGAGCCTTGCATTATTTGGCAAATTACGACAGTTTGACTGAGGTAAGAAACCGCCACTCTTTTAATGAATACCTCGATACGGAATGGCGGCGTTTGGCGAGGGAAGAAGCACCGCTGTCTTTAATTATGTGCGACATTGATTATTTCAAACTTTACAACGACACTTACGGTCACCAAGCGGGGGATGAATGTTTGCGGAAAGTGGCGGCGGTGATCCAGCATTCGGTAAAGCGAGCTGCAGATTTAGTAGCGCGTTACGGTGGAGAAGAATTTGTAGTGGTTTTGCCGAATACGGATATTGAAGGTGCCACTTCTGTAGCTGAAATGATCGCACAACAGGTGCGGGGTTTGCACATAGCTCACGCTAAGTCTGCTGTCAGCGAATATGTGACGCTGAGTTTGGGTGTAGCTTGCTGCATTCCAGAGGCGAAGTCGCAGCCGGGAGAGCTAATTGCGATCGCCGATGAGTCGCTTTATCGGGCGAAAGAAGCAGGGCGCGATCGGGTTTCGGTTGCCCGATTTCAAGGATAATATAATAGTTAAATCAACTTGTATGGTGCGTCATAAATCTATGGTTTCGATTTAAACAAATTTTTTGTGTCAGACGCACCCTACCAATGTGCTGGCAAACTTGTGCGAATTCAAATTGCTATAAATATAGTTAAAGGATGTCCTGCCATGACAGCAACCTTAGCAACGCAGACGAGATAGGTTGCAATGCCAAATAGGTCAATTGACACTCCCTGGCCTAAAGGCGCAGGGATTCTTGGATCACCCAGTCGAACTTATCTCTGTTTTGTCGCCACCATTGAGTAGAGATCGGTCTGTCCCCGATCGTGAATTTCGGTGTGCCCCACCGTATTTAAATTAATTTTTTCCTGCTTCAACCCTTTAACCAAAATGTTGCGAGCTGCGTTATGATCGCGATCTAATACCGTACCGCAATCACAAATATGGGTTCGAGTTGACAGAGTTTTCCTAACCATGTTGCCACAGTTTGAACATTCTTGTGACGTGTATTGAGGCGCGACCGCACTCACGGTTTTACCGTACACTTTCCCAAAATATTCCAAATAATGATCAAGTTTGTGACCATGCTGCATCACTAATTGACTTAGCAAGCTTATGGTTTTTCACCATATTCTTAACCTGAAGGTCTTCGTAGGCTACAAAATCGTTAGATTTTACCGCGTACAACGCCGTCTTTATGGCGAAGTCTTTACGCTGCCTACCGACTTTCAGGTGCTTTCTTCCTAACTTGTTAATCGCCTTTTTCCGGTTCTTGGAACCTTTCTTTTTCCGAGAAACTCGCTTCTGCAATCTCTTCAAAGTTTTTTCACTTTTGCGGAGATACCGAGGGTTGGCAACCGTTTCACCGTCGCTATCGGTATAGAAGTGGTTTAATCCGACATCTATTCCAATAGCCTTGCCAGTCGGAATAGGTTCCTCTTTTCGCTCCACGTTGATACAGAATTGGGCGTAGTATCCGTCAGCACGGCGTACAATCCTGATTCGCTTTATCTCACAGGGTGCGTAGAAATGCAAATCCCGACTACCGATTAACTTAAACTTCCCGGCAGCAAAACCATCCTTGAGTGTCAAGCATCTTTTGTCGGGAGAAAGTTCCCATCCTGAAGTTTTATATTCAACAGAACGGGTATGCTTTTTGAATTGCGGGTAGCCCTTTTTTCCTGGCTTTTTGGCTTGGCAATTAGCAAAGAAACGTTGGATTGCAAAAATGGCACGTTCGGCAGAAGCCTGACGTGCCATAGAATTAAGCTTACCTGCCCATTCAAACTCTTTCGCCATAACGGCGCATTGTTTGTACAGGTCTACGAGCTTAATTCCTTGATTGTCTCTCCAATGTCTAAGAGTTTTGTTTCGCACAAACTGAGCCGTCCGAATCATGTCGTCACTGATTCGATATTGCTCCGCTTTGCCCTTCAAATTGAACTCTAATACTATCATTGCAATAGCTTACCACTTTTACTGAAACTTTTACTTGCAAATTTGTATACTTAACAAATATTTACAGCCTTTGTAATTAAATCCGTCCTAGAAGGACGGGGCTTTAGACCCAATTTTTTGGTAATAAGTGATTCCATAAATTAACCACAATATTTGTAGGGGAGGGTTTCACCAACAATCTTTCACTCACATCGACAATATCTATAAACCCGCCCTCACCCAGGCGACTTTCACCCTCGAAGATAACGTCTGTCAGTGCAGCAAAGAGTTATGGAATTTGGTTTGTGGCTCTTGACACCTGTGTATTACGGATGTAGTATAAGGTGGCGGTAGAAAAGCTCGATCGATCGACACCAGCAAACAAAATTGAGAAAAAACCTATGCAACCCATCCGACAAGGCGACGTAATTCTCACCCCCGTACCGAAAATCGAAGGAGAAAAAAAACCTCACCTAACTCTCGCCGAAGGTGAAGTCACGGGACATTGTCACCAGATTATTCAGGGACAAGCTGAACTTTACGAAAAAGACGGCACTCTGTACTTGCGGGTGCTTTCACCGACAGCTTTATTGAGTCACGAAGAACACCATGCGATCGCAATTCCCGAAGGTAATTGGATGGTGCGAATTCAGCGCGAATATGAGCCCCAAGGTTGGAGGTATGTCGCAGACTAATGTTAAAAAACTGACGCCAGAACAAGCAGCTTTGATTCCAGTTTATCGGGAAAAGTGGAAAGCGAGATCGCTTTCCACTGGGCCGATAAATCGCTCGCAAGCGGAGGAAACAGTTAAATCGGCTTACAGTGCGATCGGCCTCAAAGCACCAGAAATCATTTTTGTCGATCGCCCCTACGAAGCTGCCGATCTAATCGTCAGTCGATTGGACAATCCCAGCAGCGAACTGCGGAGCGAATTCGAGACAAAACTGCGTAGCCCGCTAGAAAAACAACTGCGGGGTTATTTGCGGAGCCAACTAGAAAGCGAACTGCAAAGCCAACTGCAAACTCAACTGGAAGCCAGACTTTATACTCAACTGCAAACGCAATTGTGGGAGGCGCACCGGAATTATTTAGCGGGCTTCATAGCAAGCCAATTGCCACCGGAAGAGGTGATCAATGAGCCGAGTCGAGACTTTTACTGGCAAAGATTAGGAAGAGAACTATTCAGTAATTGCATTCAACCAGTATTGTGGGCTGCTTATGGCAGTTTGTTCGATTTTTGCATTTCCGTTCTAAATTTACCTCATTCCTACGCCAGAAATTGGATTGTTTTTCAATCCATTGTCCGGGATTGCGGCTTGATTTATCCCTATGACAAAGTTTGCATTGTCTGCGAAAAGCCGTTAGCGAAGCCCTCGAAGAGGATCGCACTTTCTGCTGACAGCAACCACCGCTTGCACGCCGAAGGAAAACCAGCGGTACAATTTGCCGACGGTGTTTCGATTTATGCCTATCACGGCGTGATTTTGCCCGAATGGTACGGTAGGCTGCACCCGCACGAGTGGCAGTCTAAGTGGGTTTTAAAGGAAGAGAATGCAGAAGTTCGGCGGGCATTAATTCAGGGAATTACTTACGATCGCATTTGTCAAGAATTAGCGGTGACAGAATTAGATAGTTGGCAGGAATACACTCTCTTAAGCATCGAGTTTGACGATGATTTTGATATTGTGGGTAATGCAAAGCCTGTTTATTTGTTAAAAATGACTTGTCCGAGCACGGGACACATTCACGCTTTGCGCGTGCCTCCTGATGTGCGATCCTCTTCGAGGGCTTCGCTAACGGCTAAAGAAGCAATTCGCTGGGTAAATTGGGGAATCGATCCAGAGGAATTTAGCGTGCAAACTTGAAGATTTTTCATAGCCACACAGGCCGGCAGGGGTTTAAACCCCTGCCGGAATGCGGAACTGACGGACAGGCAGACTGAAATTTTACCAAAATAGAATCGGAATTTACTATGTCAGAACCACAAGCAAACCAACCAATTAATTTTAGTAGCTTTGCCGACTGGTGCACGCACAAAGATAGTCTTTCAAAATCGGCTAGAGATACAGTTGAAGTGCTCTTAAAACGGGCTCGCACTTCTAAGTGCAATAAAGCCGCTCGGATACTTTCAAACCTCACGGAACTTTCTCTCAACAACAATCAAATTACCGACATCACCCCACTGTCGGCACTCACCAACCTGACATCCCTGTATCTCAACAACAATCAAATTACCGACATCACCCCACTGTCGGCACTCAGCAACCTGACCAGTCTGCATCTCTTCAGCAATCAAATTACTGACATCGCCCCGCTGTCGGCACTCATCAACCTGACATCCCTGTATCTCTACGACAATCAAATTACCGACATCACCCCACTGTCGGCACTCACCAACCTGACCAGTCTGCATCTCTTCAGCAATCAAATTACTGACATCGCCCCGCTGTCGGCACTCATCAACCTGAAAAGCTTGTCTCTCCACTGCAATCCAATTATCGGCTTAAATTTGTCGATCGAATTTACACAAAAGTACCTGACCCTCTTCACGGCACCAATTGATTATGAAAAAGCTACAAAAACCGTGAAAAAAATATATGCAGCTATCGATAGAGAAGCACCTAAAGTTCTTGTTTCCAGCAGTCTGCAAGCTACTCTAACACTACTAAAACAACTACAAAATGACTGTATAGCACAACATCAAATATCGCCAATAGCGACTAGCAATTCAGGATGGGGCAAGTCGTTGTTAAATGAGTTATATCAATCGGTAGATGTAGGAAATTTTAGTCCGGTGTTGTGGGAGGCTCTATTCGATCAAATAATACTAGATCCGGATGCCGAGCGCATACTCCGGACAGAATTTAATGAATTAGTAGAAAATTACCGACAATCGCAGGCAGTTGATTTCCTCTCAGATTATAACTATCTACAGCCACTAACCTCTAAGGATCTGCTGAACCAAATCCATTTGACTGAATTTTTTATCTCGAAATGTGGTTTTACTCTCGACTTGAAAGCACAAGAACTATTTCGCTGCAAGCAACAGTTGTTCGAGGATTGCGGTTGGATATTTCCGTTTGAAAAAGTTTGCCTAATTTGCGATCGCCCCCTGCACCTTCGCTTTGACGCTGAAAATCGGCTACACGCTGAAGGAGAACCGGCGATCGCATTTGCGGACGGCTACAGTTTATACTTTCACCACGGCGTTCAGTTACCCGAAGAATACGGAAAAGTACACCCCGATTTGTGGGAAGCAGAATGGCTTTTATCTGAAGAAAATGCCGAACTGCGTCGATTGTTAATTCAGAGAATTGGTTACGATCGCATTTGTGAAGAATTAGCGGTGACAGAATTAGATAGTTGGCAGGAATACACGCTGTTAAGCATCGAGTTTAACGATGATTTCGATCGGGAGGGTAATGCAAAGCCAGTTTATTTGTTAAAAATGACCTGTCCGAGTACGGGACACATTCACGCTTTGCGAGTGCCGCCTGATGTGCGATCTGCTAAAGAAGCAATTCGCTGGGTAAATTGGGATATTGACCCAGAGGAGTTTTCCGTACAAACCTGAGTAATACCAATTTAAAAAAGTCTTGCTACAATCATCACTCTTATACCAATGGTTAAAAGTCGCAAATCCCCGCGCCGGACTTAGGATCAGCCGTTTCCCTACCCGATCGTCTGTACTTCACTCCACTGAAAACCGCTATATTGAAAACAGCCTTAATCCATGAAACACCGATAAACGTTCCTGCAGTGTGCCAGTTCCAAGGGTGGAATGCACCAACCACCGATCGCCCACAAACGGTTAATAACATGAAGAAGAAGCCCACCCTCGAATCGAAGGTGGGCTGTATTCATGCCAGCTTACCGACAGCTAGGCAATCGGGTCTCTTCGCTGGTAGACGTAAAATATCGGAAAAAGATCCGAACGTCCGAAAAAACTTCTCGTCCACCATTAAGCTTCAGTTTACCCAACCGGATCGGGAAAATTGCGCCCGCAGCGATGTTCCCCTGACATCGGGGAACACTGGGGCTTAAACTTTTCAATAGACTTCTGCAAAAAAGCTCGTCTTGGGCCGGCAGGATGCCCAACCCCTACTCCGCACAAGAATTAAACTTGTTCGAGAAGTCTCATAATTCTCCTCTTTAACTTTGATTTCCCAACTGATTAGGCATCGTGATCGTGTGCAAAACGACGGAACAGGAAATCTAGGGCGTAGTTCCGCAAATTGTAGTATTCCGGATCTTCCATCATTTGAACCCGATCGCGCGGACGGGGGAAAGGAATCTCCAAAACTTCACCGATTGTCGCCGACGGGCCGTTAGTCATCATCACCAGTCGATCGGCCAAAAACAGCGCTTCATCAATGTCGTGAGTAATCATCAACACCGTACAGCGGTGATCGTTCCAGATTTTCAGCAATTCTTCCTGCAATTCCTCCTTAGTAATTGCGTCCAGAGCACCAAAAGGTTCGTCTAAAATCAGCACTTTCGGGCGAATTGCCAAAGCGCGGGCGATCGAAACCCGCTGCTTCATCCCCCCGGAAATTTGCGGCGGTCTTTTCTCAGCAGCTTCAGTCAATCCCACCATCGCCAAATGCTCGTTGACGATCGCATTTTTTTCGACCTTCGACTTCTCAGGAAATACAGCATTAACCGCAAGGTAAACATTTTCAAACACCGTCCGCCAAGGCAACAAAGCGTAACCCTGAAACACCACCATGCGATCGGGGCCCGGCTTCTCAATTTTTTGCCCGCTAATTCTGACGCTGCCTTGAGTCGGATGGCTAAAACCCGACACCATATTCAACAGCGTTGACTTGCCACAACCCGAGTGTCCGATCAGCGTAATAAACTCTCCCTCAGCTACAGTCAAGTTAACGTTTTCTAAAGCTCTGTAACCATTTGGGTATGATTTGTGAACATTTTCCATCACCAAAAAAGGCTTCCGGCGATCCTTTACTTTCTTGTCTTGCTTTTTGGTTTGAGTTTGGTTCGTAGTGGTGTTGAGCATGATTTTGGAACTTGTTAGTGGGTTATAGGTGAAGGAAGAAGGAAGAAGGAACAAGGAAGAAGGAATTACTAACTAGCCATTACCAATGAGCAACTAAACAATTAGCAATTACCCTGTTTGCATCCTACTGAAAACCAATTTAAGCAACTCTACGGTCGGAATCAAGTACAACTTCCGCCATCGTGAAATCGCGTTTAATCGCCAGACTGTTGAGATAGCCGATCGGATCGTCAGCATTAAACACCGAGCCGTCAAACAAGCTGAGAGAACCGCGAGTGTAAGTAATATCAGCCATCCCCAGCTCTCGCGCCGCCGTGCTGAACGCACCGACTCGCACCACCCGCTCCAGAATTTCCACCCAGTTGCGCGGGAACACAGTATCGCCCCAGCGCGCCATCTGCACCATGTGCCAGAGTTGTTCGGTGCGGCTTGGGCGATTCACCCCCTCTCCAGAAAACAAGTGGTGGGCGTATTCCCGCATCGGAGTATCGAGGTTGCAAGCAGAAGATTTGGGGTCGCCGAGTTGGATGTAACTCTTATCAGTAGCGACGTACTCCCTTCCCGCGACAATTTCCGAAACCTCGGCGGCGCGACTTGGATCGGCGCAATAGTTGCAAGCTTCGAGCAAAGCTTTGACTAGAGCAATGTGAGTGTTGGGATAAGCATTTGCCCAGTCTTCCCGCACCCCCAAAATTTTTCCCGGATGCCCCGGCCACAGTTCCAAATCTGTAGCCACCGTAAAGCCGACTCCTTCCATCGAGGCCCGCAAGTTCCAAGGTTCGCCGACGCAGAAACCGTCAATAGTGCCGCCCTGCAAGTCAACGATCATCTGAGCCGGTGGGATATTTGTCAGCAACACATCGTGATCCGGGTCAATCCCGCCGGAAGCCAGCCAGTAACGCAGCAACAGGTTGTGCATCGAAGAAGGGTGAACGATGCCCATACGGTGCGTTTGGGCGGGCGTTCTCTGGAGCATTTTTTTAAAGTCTGCCAGAGTGTAGATCCCTTGGTCGTAAAAGCGCCTCGCGAGGGTAATTCCGTTGCCATTGCGGCTCATGGTGAGGGCTGTAACCGTCGGAATCGGCTGCTCTTGGTGGCCCCCCAAGCTCAACCACATCGCCATCCCAGATGGCATTTGGGCTGCGTCTAAGTAACCTGCGGCGATGCCGTCTACGATGCCGCGCCAGCTTGTTTCCCGCACGAGGTGGACTTCATCCAGGCCGTGCTTGGCAAAAAAGCCTTTTTCTTTGGCGACAGCGAGGGGAGCACAGGCTGCCAGCGGAATAAAGCCGAGTTCGAGGTTGACTTTTTCCAGGCCGTGGCGGGCGATCGCCGGTACTTTCCGCGCCCGCAGTTTTTTGACGCGCTTCTGCTGGTTGAGGAAGTAAATCATTTCGCTACGTAGAGCGTAGTAGCTGGGGTGCGTGACCACTTCCATCCGCTTGCGGGGGCGGGGGATGTCTACTTCGAGAATCCCGCCTATCTTCGATTCTGGGCCGTTGGTGAGCATGACGATGCGATCGCTCAGCAACACCGCCTCATCCACGTCGTGAGTTACCATCAGGGCGCTGATTTCGTACTCTTGGCAAATTTCCATCAACTTTTCTTGCAAGTTGCCGCGAGTCAAAGCGTCCAAAGCGCCGAAGGGTTCGTCTAAGAGTAACAGTTTGGGGCGCAGGGCCAGAGCACGGGCGATCGCCACGCGCTGTTTTTGTCCCCCTGATAGCAATGCAGGTTGTTTTTCGGCGTGGGGAGTTAAGCCCACCATGTCGATGTGTTTTTGAATGATTTCGAGGCGTTCGGCTTTGGGTAAGCCGCTCATTACCGAGTCTACGGCTAGGGTAATGTTTTCTCTGACCGTCCGCCAAGGTAGCAGGGAATAGTTTTGGAATACTACCATGCGATCGGGGCCTGGTTGGGTGATTCTTTGTCCTTCAATTGTCACCAATCCTTCTGTCGGCAAATCCAAACCTGCCACCATATTTAGCAGCGTAGATTTGCCGCAGCCGGAGTGTCCGATTAAGGAGATAAATTCGCCTTTTTCAATTTCCAGATCGATGCCTTTGAGAGCAACGTATGTGCCGCCGTCTGATAAATTAAATACTTTTTCCAGTTGTTCTATTTCAATCAAAATAGACATGATTTTCTTGCCTTTTTTGTAGGTTTGTTATTTCGCTAGCTGCTAGTTTTTCTTGATTAGCAGCTAGCTTTAACTGTCGCTTGTTGTAGATTTCGTAACCCAGTGTAGATTGCAGTTTCCTGAAATATAAATATCGAGTTTTGAACTCAAATCTTTCAACTCAAAACTCAAAATTATTTAGCGAGTTACTTGCACAACTATTTTCCTTGAGATGGAGCAATTTTTTGCTGCAACCAAGCCATCATGCGATCTAGCAGCAAACCAACAGCCCCGATGTAGACTACAGCTAACAAAATTTCGCTGATGTAGTTTTGCTGGTAAGCGTTCCAAATAAAGAAGCCGATACCTGTAATCCCGGACATCACAATTTCCGCAGCGATAATTGCCAACCAAGCCAAACCGATCGCAATTCTCAATCCTGTGAAGATGTAAGGAAGTGCCGACGGAAACAAGATATTGAGGTAATACTCTTTCCGAGTAAGTTGCAGCACTTTCGCAACGTTGTTATAGTCGTCGGGAATTTGGCGCACACCTTCAGCCGTGTTGATCAAAATCGGCCAAACTGAAGTGATAAAAATCACGAACAAAGCAGCAGGTTCGTTTTGTTGCAGTGCAGCCAGGGCGATCGGCACCCAAGCCAAAGGAGCCACCATCCGCAAAAACTGAAAAAGCGGATCTAAAGCCTTATTTAGAAAAGGATTTGTACCTACCACAACCCCCATGCCAATTCCCACAGCCGCGGCGAGAGTATAGCCTTTTGCCACCCGTTCCAAACTAGCTAAAGTCTGCCAAAACAAGCCGACTCCGTAAGTTTTGGAGTTCATAAAAGGATACATCAACAGAATCCGCGTCCGTTCGTCAGTCCAAACGCTTGTCGGCCCCGGCAATTTAATAATTCCAGAACTTGACAGGAATTGCCAAACAAACAGAAATCCAATTAGCCCCAAGATTGGCGGCAATATATTCGGGGAATTCTTCTTCCAAAAGTCGCCCAGCGCCGCTTGCGGAGCGACTCTACCTCTCCGACTTGTACTTACAGCCATCCTGCTTATCTCCTCTGTTTCTGCGGTGTTTTCTTTCGAGACTAAATTTTTGAGGCTAAATTATGGGAAGCTTTTACCCATCACACTTTTTTAATCGCCAAACTGCTCAGATAAGCTTCTGGCTGATCCGGGTTGAATTCTTTGCCATCAAAGAACTTCTCAATACCGCGAGACGTACTTTTCGGAATATCAGCATCAGCAACTCCGGCTAATTTAGCTGCGTTCTTCCAGATATCGGCGCGGTTGACTTTACCGATGAGTGTCTTTTTGTCGGCCAAGGTTTTTGTTGGCAAGAAACCCCAGCGAACGCTTTCGGTAATGAACCACAAATCATGACTGGCGTAGGGATAAGAAACGTTGCCGACGCTATCTTTCCAATACAGCGGACTCCTCTGGAAGTCGTTGATGTCTGGTTTGCCGTCGCCCATGACGTACTTGCCTTCATAGGGAGGAGTCAAAACAGCCGGAGATACGTCAAAGAAGTTTTTGCCCGAAACAATGGCAACTAATTCGGCGCGATTTTCTGGCTTATCGCACCACTGTTGCGCTTCGATGATTGCTGCTAGCAGGGCTTCTGTGGCTTTGGGATGCTTGTCTACCCAGTCGCCGCGAATTGCTAGATATTCCTCTGGGTGAGCTTTCCAGATTTCGGAAGTTAGCGCTGACATGAAGCCGATGTTTTCTTTGACGATCCGCAAAGGCCAAGGATCGCCGGTGCTGAAAGCGTCCATGCTTCCGGTTTTCATGTTGGCCACGGTTTGGGCAGCCGGTACTGTTAGCAAGCTGACATCTGTATCGGGATTGATGCCGTTAGCTGCAAGCCAGTAGCGAATCCACAAGTCTTGGTTGACTTTGGGGAAGGTGTAGGCTGCTTTGAAGGGAGTGCCTGCTTGCGCCAAACCTTTGATGTAGTCTTGGGCTGCTTGGTCTAGTTTGAGCCCGAGGCCTTTGCCTTGGTGTTTGGCCGCGATCGCAATTCCATTTCCGTGAGTGTTCAACTGGGCCAGAACATACATCGGGATTTTGGTGCTGTTTTTGGTGATCAGGCCTTGACTAATTTGATAAGGCATCGGCATTTGCCACTGACCGCCGTCAATGCCGCCCCCGGCAGATCCGATTTCTACGTTATCTCTGGCCGAACCCCAGTTGGCTTGCTTGGCAACTGTTACCTCAGTCATGCCGTATTTGGCAAAAAAGCCTTTTTCTTGGGCAATGATTAAAGGTGCTGCTTCCACGATCGGGATGTATCCCAATGCGATTTTAGTGCTTTCAATTCCTTCTACTCTTTTCTCGTTGGCAACAGCAACTGCTGAGGTTGCCACCGGCACTGCCCCGCCACCAGCAGCGGCCTCACCGCCAGCACTAGCACCCGGTTCGGGAGGATTTCCCAAACACCCTTTGAGCAGTATTGAACTGACTGCAGATGCACCTGCTGTAACGATAAATTTACGCCGAGAAAATTGCTCTGAAAATTTTGTCATAGTCTAGCCTCGCTGCAATTCATAATCTTCTGTAACGACATCACTGAAGTTTATCAAGGCGCTTTTTTTCTGTTCGCTAATGGAATTTAGCGAACTGTTTTGAGCGCTCCTTGGCAGGAGGGAGCAAAAGATTTATCGCTAGCATAATTCTTTAAACTATCCCTGCTGATTTGACTTTTTTGATTATCGATATTTCGAGCGGCCGAGTTGTGTGAACTCACCAAAAAACTGGGTCTGAAGCCCCGTCCTTATAGGACGGCTTTACATGGAATTAAATCCCCTTTCGGGGTCGGAGAGGGAATTTTATGCAACCTCTCCGATTTTTGGGGAATGGTTGCCCCAAACTCCCATTTCTGGGGTAAAGTTAGCTTCGACAAAGTTATAAAGGCTTGTTAGGCTAGCAGCACTGTCTCAGTGACCTTAAGACTGTTTAACCACTAGCGACAGAGCAAGGGACTAGCTTCGCATCCCAGGGTGTCGTGACCTAAATAACGTAGCTATTTAAAGCTTAGTCTGGTCAGAATGGCCTGTTAGATTTCTCTTTCAAGCCTCACGCCTGATAGCTGAGGTTTCTGACTTTTTGCGAGCCGCACGTTTTCTTGGCTTGATAATTAACTCTACCTTACTCTTGCACAAATTATAAAACAATTATTAAATTCATTTGATAAGTAAATCTTTTGGGCTCGCCCTATCGATAACGAACCGTTGGTCAGGGCGCTCTGGTTGGCTTATCAAAACTGGTTCAAACCAAGACTTGCTGGGTAAGGGTTGTAGCGAAGGCCGATCGGGCCGCCTTCAAATCTCTTGTCAATAAGTTGCCAACATCGCAGCCACTGCACATTTACTTTGTTAATATATGTCTATTTTTTTTAAGCTAATTGTAGTTTATTATACAGAAATAATTAACTTTTTACGCTTTGGGTGTTGTCAAAGGGTTAACTGGTTTTCATTGGTGGACTAAAATTGGCGCTTAATCCTAAGTAATTTAACGGATATGATATGACGTGGGTTTTTAGGTTCGATTTCTGTAAAACAGAGAAACCGGGTTTCTTCAAGAAACCCGGTTTCTCAACACCCGAAATTACTATAGCAATCCTAAATGATTCAGATAAATTTGTAGGGGTAGTGCTACCCCTACTCCCCGTGCCTACCCCCTATCTATCGGGCAACCACGGGGAGTAGGGGTCGGATTGCCCCTACAATAATTATGCAAATGATTTAGGATTGCTATAATCGGTGGCAGTACCTACAAGTTCGATTAGTTCGGTGGATCAAAGCGGTTGACGGAGAGAGCAACACCGATCATCGGTAGGGCTACGCCGAAGCAAATCAACCACTGATCCAGATTCATCGGAGCCGTCTCAAATATGCTATTGACAAACGGAGAATTAGCAAAGATGATCTGCAAAATCACCGCCAGGACAATTCCCACACCGAGGGCGGGAGCACCGCTAACTTCTTCCTTAGAACCGCTAAACTTAGCAATCAAAGAAGGCAACAACTGGCTGAGACTCAACAGGTAAAAAATTCTCCCCATTACCAAAGCTTGAATTGCCATCGTGCGGGCCAGTTCCAAGGTTCCCCAAGGAGCTTGGCGCACCCATTCAAACATTCCGAAAATCAGAGTCCAGTTGTAAAGAGAAATAGCGATGATCCGCTTGATCCGATTTCCGGTGAGGAAAGGTTCGTTTACCGGTCGGGGCTGCTGTTTCATGACTCCCGCTGACTTGGGCTCGAAAGCCAGGGGCACAGTCATGGTGATCGAGTTGAGCATATTCAGCCAGAGAATTTGTAGCGACAAAATCGGCAATTCTCGACCTAGGAGGGTGCTGAGCAAAATTGTCATCGATTCTCCGCCGTTGACTGGGAGAATGAAGCTGATTGCTTTGAGCAGATTTTTGTAAACCGATCGCCCTTCTTCGACAGCAGATTCGATCGACGCAAAGTTATCATCGGTAAGAATCATGTCGGCGGCTTCCTTAGAAACCTCCGTACCGCTGCCCATCGCAATACCGATATCCGCTTGTTTCAGCGCCGGCGCGTCGTTAACGCCGTCTCCCGTCATCGCCACGATTTCGCCTTGATTTTGCAAAGCTTCTACGAGGCGGAGTTTTTGTTCTGGGGCGACGCGGGCAAAAACTGAGCCGGCTTCTACGGCTTCGCCGAGTTCCTGCTTGCTCATGGCGGCGAGTTGAGCGCCGGTGTAGGCTACAAGTTCCCTGTGGTGCTTGGTTTTGCGGAATCCCATGCGGCGGGCGATCGCCTTGGCTGTAGCGATGTGGTCGCCGGTAATCATTTTGACTTGGATGCCGGCGGTTTGACAAGCTTGGACGGCTGCGATCGCTTCTGCCCGCGGCGGGTCAATCATGCCTTGCAGTCCCAAGAAAACCAGCCCTGACTCCAAATCCGAGTGATCGACGGAATTTTGGCTTTGCGGTACTGCCTTTTTCGCTAAAGCCAAGACGCGCAAGCCTTGCTTTGCCATTTCATCGACTTGGTGGTGGATTTGTTCGCGATCGACTTCTACCGGATTTCCTTGGGTATCGAGACTGGAACCGCAGCGGCCGAGAATGGATTCTACTGAACCTTTGACGTACAAAATTTTGCCACTGGGAGTTCGGTGCAGCGTCGCCATGTATTGAAACTGAGATTCAAAGGGAATTGAATCCAGCCGCTGCATTGACTTGGACAAAATTTGCTGGCTCAAATCAGCTTTTTTGCCTGCAGCAATTAACGCTCCCTCTGTCGGATCTCCGACGACTATCCAATTATCGTCTTTGAATTCCAACTGAGAGTCGTTGCAAAGGAGTCCAGCTTGCAAACATTCTTGCAAAGTTGGAGTTTGGCTGACAGTAATTGGCAGTTGGTTGAGTTGAATTTCACCTTCGGGGCTGTATCCCGTACCCGTAACCGAGTAGGATTCGCCGCCAGAATAGATTTCTTGCACCGTCATTTCGTTTTCCGTCAAAGTTCCGGTTTTGTCGGAACAGATGACGGTAGCGCCGCCGAGGGTTTCCACTGCGGGCAATTTGCGGACGATCGCGTGGCGATTTGCCATCCGGGAAACGCCTACGGCTAGGGTGACGGTGATAACGGCGGGTAGGCCTTCGGGAATTGCGCCGACAATCAGCGCGACTGCGGGTTCGACTGCTTCTTTAAAGGCTGAAACCCCCTCTGGGACAGGTCTGCCCAATCTGACTGCGAAGGTCAAGGTTGCCATTCCCAACACGAATAACAGCCAGTTTTGACTGAATTGGTTGAATTTGCGGGTTAAGGGGGTGGTGAGATCGATGTGCCGATCTAATAGTTGGGAGATTTTGCCGGTTTCGGTTTTATTGGCGATCGCAATTACGATGCCGCTAGCTTGGCCAAAAGTGACAAAACTGCCGGCATAGGCCATGTTATCCCGTTCTGCTAGTGGCGTTTCTTGTGGCAGAACCAAGTCTCCAGATTGTCCTAATTCTTTTTCGACAGCAACAGATTCCCCGGTGAGTCCCGATTCGTCGATTTGCAAGTCGCGCACTTTCACTAAGCGCAAGTCTGCCGGTACTTTGTCGCCGGAAGTCAGGGTTACTAAGTCCCCGACTACGAGTTCTTTGGAGGGAATTCTTAATTTTTTGCCGCCCCGAATGACTGTGGCTTCGGTGGTGACAGCTTGGGCTAGGGCTTCAATTTTTTTCTCGGCTCCAGCTTCTTGGATGAAACTAATAGTAGCGTTGGTGGTGGTTACGCCCCAAATTACGCTAGCGTTTAGCCATTCTCCGATCACTGCTTTGATTAAACCTGCACTCAGCAAGATGATCAGGAGGGGTTGGTTAAATTGCAGTATAAATTTTAACCAGGCTGGTTTCCCTGCTTTAACAGTTAGTTCGTTGGGCCCGAATTTCTGTTGGCGATGGTTGGCTTCTGTCGGTTCTAAACCGCTTTCCAGGTTGGTTTCTAAGATAGTTGCAAGCTTGGATACTTCTAGGTAGTGCCAATATTGCTCTGCTACGTCTACATCGTTGGCGGCTCTTGATGGCATGATTCTTGCTGAATATTTGGGGTGTGTGACGAGCTTTGAGCGCTCCTTAATAGGCGCGGCGCGCTCAATACAACTGATCGCTCGTTGGAGCGTGAATATATTGAGCGGCTTAATTGTTTGTTGATTGCTTTAACGGGCTGTAACTTAGATCCATATTACAAGCGATGTGGTCGTTTGTTGCAAGAGATTTGGGGAATTTTTCCCGGCGCTAAATCTTGTTTGGGACTTGGTGGCTAAGGTGGGGAAAAGTCGATGGAATCCCTTGACATTTTGCAAATTTTAGGTGTGGTTGAAGAAAGGCACGACAGGGAAGTCACGGATACACGGATTCATTATTGAGCAGGAGTCAGGAGTTATCGATCGCAAAGCGTGTTAAAACTGATATCTTGCACCATTCTCAAGAACAGGCAAGATGCCTGTTCCACAAAGAGTGAATTTTCTTGTGGAACAGGCCGAAAAGCCTGTTCCTAAAAAGCTTATTGAGAATGGTGCAACATATGAGTTAAAACTGATATCTTGCACCATTGTCAAGAACGGGCAAGATGCCCGTTCCACAAAGAATGAATTTTCTTGTGGAACAGGCCGAAAAGCCTGTTCCTAAACAAGTAATTGAGAATGGTGCAAGATGTGAGTTAAAACCGAGTTAAGCGATCGTATTCTGAACTTATGGAAATAGTAGTGACGCTGGTGCTGGGTTCGGTGCTGTTTGTCGAGCGAATGCGGTTCGGGCGGGTGTTAGTTCGATCGTCCGTTACTGCGAAGGATTTGTTTAAGGGCAGAAATTCGATCGCCCTGGCTTTGGTGATGCACTCGCGTGCGATCGTTTTGACTTGGATGCCGCAGGTTTGACGGGAGCATCTCATATTTGTAAAAACACTTATTATGGCTCCTTCCTTCTTCCTCCTTCCTTCTTCCTTCTTCTTCTTTCCTCCTGACTCCTGACTCCTGACTCCTAATTCCAATTTCGAGCTTTGCTGCTTTCATTGAGATGCTCCCGGTTTGACACGCTTGGACGGCTGCGATCGCAATTGATGATTCAATGCTATCAATTGCTAGTCTGCTTCACATTAAATTGGTATAAGACGGGAATTAACTTTTTTTTGCCCATATAGTTACCACCTAACCCACCCTAAAAATTAATTTATGAATTTGACAAAAGGTGCAGCAATAAGACTAACAATTATATTTATTTTTCTCGGCATAGGTGGTGCTTATTCATGGCAACTCATGTTAAATCCCGCTTCTTTAGAACAAGCTGAAGCACAAGCTAAATTATTAGAGGAAATCTATGTATATGGCAATTATCTTGAAGCATTACTCTGGTTTTTGTTTGCGATTGGTTTCGCTATTAATGCCGGAAAAACATCAGGAAGAACCAGAATTAATCGCCTGATTACTAGCCTAATTTTTTTGTTGTTTGGTGGCTCAGATATTGTCGAAGTACAAACCGGCGCGTGGTGGAGTCCTTGGTGGTTATTTGTTTGGAAAGCTTCTTGCGTTTTATCTATGGTGATCTTATTTATGGTTTATTTACGCGATCGCCCCCTTGCTAATAAACCATAAATAACTGGTTCCCTGGCTCTTCCAGGGAACCGATGTCCAGAGCCCGATCATCGCTCTTCTAGCATGAAAATTGGAGGCAGAGTCGGGATCTGTGTTACCAGGCAATTCGATCGCCCTGGCTTTGGCGATGCACTCGCGTGCGATCGTTTTGACTTGGATGCCGAAGGTTTGACACGCTTGGAGGGCTGCCCGATCAATTCATCACTCAATGCTATCAATGGCTAATCTGCTAGCCCAAAACACTGAGCACCCTTTAGACAATTGAATTGAGATTTTGGGCTGCATCGTTCAATTGTTGAGTGCCTACTTTGGTTTGAGTAATACCACTAGCGGTTTCTTGGGCAGATAGGTTGAGGCTGTTCATAGTATCCACTACTTGTTTAATAGCCACTGCTTGTTGTTGAGCCGTTAGAGAAATTTGTTGATTGTTCAATACCACATTGTTAACCGCATTTGCTACTTCCGAGAAAGCTGCTGCTGTTTCTTGACTGATTATGGTTCCTTCTTCTACTGTTTTAGTACCTTCCTTTGTCACCGTTACGGTGGAATTTATCGCATTCTTGATATCATAGACAAGGCGGTTAATCTTCTCGGCTGATTTCTTACTTTTATCTGCTAGTTTGCGGATTTCTGTGGCTATGACAGTAAAACCTTTGGCGTTTTCGCCCGCCCGCACTGCTTCTACTGAGGCATTCAGTGCCAGCATATTTGTTTGATTTGCTAAATCTGTGACATCCGTAGAGATATTGCCAATCTGATGGGTTTGTTCGCTCAATTGCAGAATTTGTGCCGCCATTGCCCCGACATTTTCTTTCAATATTCTCATCGATTCCAGGGTTTGCTCGACTGCTAGGGTTCCCCTTTCAGTGCTCTTTAAAGCAAGCCGTGCAGATTCCGCACCAGCTTGGGCTTGCTGGGCTGATTGTTGGGAAGCCGCGCCCAACTCATCCATTGTGATTGTCGTTTGATTTACAGAGCTCGATTGCTGTGCGGCTGTGCGTTCCTGCTGTTCTACTGTGGCCGCAATTTCTGTGGAAGAACTGGCGATCGTATTTGCTACCTGATTGATTGGTCGGATAATTTTATCAAAAATAAATAATACAATAAATGAACCCACTACTACAGCAACAGCCGTACCTCCTATAGAAACAATCGTCGCTAATTGCTCCGACTGTTTTGCTAATTTTGTTCGTTGAACCAGTAAAGCATCTTCTACCGTAAGCATTTCGGCCAGCTTATCCCTAATTTCATCCATTAATATCTTGCCTTTACCTGAAATCACCAACGCTCTTAGCTCTGGTTCTTTACCAGCCCTTTTGAGGGATATAGTTTCCGCTAATTCATCGAGTTTTTGCTGACCCAAATTTTCAACTTGCTCCAAACTTTTAACTTGTTCAGGGATATCTTTTATTAACTTTTTTGTCTCATTAGCTGTTTTATAAAATGCTAATTGACCCTTTTTATAAGGTTCTAAGAATTCCTCCTTACCAGTGAAGATAAACCCCCGCTGTCCTGTTTCAGCATCCAATAAAGTTTTTTCTAGGGCTTGCAAATTTGTCTTTACTACATAAGTGTGCGTTTGCCACTCAATAGCTTCGGCTAAATTATCCATACTCAATTTAGTGGCAAATCCGATGCTAATCATTAAGAAAAAAATTGAGCCGAAGCCCAAGGGAACTACTTTACTAAGCCGAATAATATTGTGCCACATTGCACTTTCTACTCCTTGATTCGTTGTTGACTTTTGTGGGGAAGTTGCAGCGTCAATAATGTCCTGATGTTTTTCACCCAAGTAGTTATTTAATCCCTAATACTAATTCATAATTAATCCCCGTTTTTTAGTGGGAAAAACTTCCAGCGTTTTTTTTTGCTTTCCTTGCTTTACTAACTCAACCATTGACTCAGACTCATCAATAAAAATCTGGCCAAACTTAATGTTGAGCAAGCGATGCAGGTCAAAGTCTTGAGGATTAAGGGTTGTTTTGCCTGCTTTGATTTTGCATAAATCCTGTTTATTCGATTGTAGCTGGAAATTCAGGAACCAAACCCAAAAATCGTCAATCGATTTTAGATTTTAGATTTGAGATTTTCGATTGACTTGCGCGAGATAAATGCGGGGGCTCTTCTGATTTTCGATTTTGGATTGATTCCACGGATAAATCACGTGGCGGGTACCACCTTTGAAATTGGTGGTCAAATTCTCTCCCCCACAGTTTCTCTTTCCCAGTGTTCCTCTCTCTCACTATTGATTGGGGTTCAAGTCGATCGCATAAATGTTACAACTAGCGTTAAGCAACACAATTTTGAGTTCATGGAAATAGTAGTGACGCTGGTGCTGGGTTCGGTGCTGTTTGTCTGGGGAATGCGGTTCGGGCGAGTGTTAGTTCGATCGTCCGTTACTGCGAAGGATTTGTTTAAGGGCAGAAATTCGATCGCCCTGGCTTTGGCGATGCACTCGCGTGCGATCGTTTTGACTTGGATGCCGCAGGTTTGACAAGCTGGGAGGGCTGCCCGATCAATTCAAGACTCAATGCTATAGCGGTTCTCAAGCGTGGTGAGGTATGCCCACGGAGGCCTATGCCCACGGAGGCCTATGCCCTATGCCCATGAGTACCTCATATGAGAGCTCGAAAGGCTATATCAATTGCTAGTCTGCTAGCCCAAAACACTGAGCACCCTTTAGACAATTGAATTGAGATTTTGGGCTGCATCGTTCAATTGTTGAGTGCCTACTTTGGTTTGAGTAATACCACTAGCGGTTTCTTGGGCAGATAGGTTGAGGCTGTTCATAGTATCCACTACTTGTTTAATAGCAACTGCTTGTTGTTGAGCCGTTAGAGAAATTTGTTGATTGTTCAATACCACATTGTTAACCGCATTTGCTACTTCCGAGAAAGCTGCTGCTGTTTCTTGACTAATTTTTGTTCCTTCTTCTACTGTTTTAGTACCTTCCTTTGTCACCGTTACGGTGGAATTTATCGCATTCTTGATGTCATAGACAAGGCGGTTAATCTTCTCGGCTGATTTCTTACTTTTATCTGCTAGTTTGCGGATTTCTGTGGCTATGACAGTAAAACCTTTGGCGTTTTCGCCCGCCCGGACTGCTTCTACTGAGGCATTCAGTGCCAGCATATTTGTTTGATTTGCTAAATCTGTGACATCCGTAGAGATATTGCCAATCTGATGGGTTTGTTCGCTCAATTGCAGAATTTGTGCCGCCATTGCCCCGACATTTTCTTTCAATATTCTCATCGATTCCAGGGTTTGCTCGACTGCTAGGGTTCCCCTTTCAGTGCTCTTTAAAGCAAGCCGTGCAGATTCCGCACCAGCTTGGGCTTGCTGGGCTGATTGTTGGGAAGCCGCGCCCAACTCATCCATTGTGATTGTCGTTTGATTTACAGAGCTCGATTGCTGTGCGGCTGTGCGTTCCTGCTGTTCTACTGTGGCCGCAATTTCTGTCGAAGAACTAACAATCATATTGACTGACTGATTCATGCTCTTTGCAATGCCTGAAGCAATCCACAGAGCGATCGCAATTGCCGTAAGTGCAGCTAAAGCAGTGCTTAAAATCACCACTGTAGTCAGGAACTGCAAAGCTTGAATTTGCTCTTTTTCTTGCTCAATTAAAATCCCTTCCTCGGTGCTTTGAAACTCCTTAGCTATAGCATCAACCTGACGAAGCTTTGGTACAATTTGTGTCTTCCAGAACTTAAGTCCATCGTCTTGCTTACCTTGAGCAACCAAAGAAAAGGCTTGTTTATAGCCTTGCTCTATCTGATTTTTTAAGACCTTCATTTCCTCTAGCCGCTGGCGCTGTTGCGGGTTTTGTACCCGATTAAGTAAATACTGATAGGATTTGTCAAAGCTGTTTGCCTCTTCATTGTATTCAGTTAAGAAAGCACTATCTTTGGCCAAAAAATACCCACGAGCAGCTTTTTGCATACCTGCAAATCCTAGCTGTTGAGCTTTTAATGCTATAACAACAGCATGAGAATTATTTAGCACTTTTGCTTTTTCTTCTACTTCTTTAGCATTAAAGAAAACCAAAGTAGCTGCTCCAACTGAAAGCAAAATCGGTAGGGAATATCCCCACAGAATACGCTCTCTTAATTTGGTGGATTTGAAGTTAATCATCTTAAATTTTTCCTATATTTAAAAAACGAACAAATTAAGCCCCTTCAAAGCAATGGGAAGTGCATATCCTAGCCGCCTCCCGTTTCTCAGCTTTAAGTTGGCAAACATGGCAATATCTCCTGTTGGGTTAGGTAGCGGAATTATCTCATTCTCAACCATTGACTCAGACTCATCAAGAAAAACCTGAAAAAACTTAATATCGAGCAAGCTATGCAGCTCAAAGTCTTGAGAATTAAGGGTTGTTTTATCTGCTTCGATTTTGGATAAATCCTGTTTATTCGATTGTAGCGAGAAATTCAGGAACGAAACCCCAACATCGTCAAATTCTCTCCCCCACTCTTCCTCCCTCCCACTTTTCCTCTCTCCCGTTATTGATTGGGGTTCAAGTCGATCGCATAAATGTTACAACTAGCGTTAAGCAACAAAATTTTAAGGTCATGGAAATAGTAGTGACGCTGGTGCTGGGTTCGGTGCTGTTTGTCTGGGGAATGCGGTTCGGGCGAGTGTTAGTTCGATCGGGAGTGACGGCTAATGATTTGTTCAAGGGCAGAAACTCGATCGCCCTGCTGTTTTTGGGTTTTTATATTGCCTTGCTGCTACTGGCTTTAAATATGCCTCAAATGCCTGCTTTGCCGATCGAGTGGCGCTTTCACGGGATGCGAGTTACTTGGACTTTGCTCAGAGTGATGCTGATGGGAGTCTGCGGTATTGGCTTTAGTATAAGTTGGTTGACAGCGCGACCCCAAGTAATCGCAGTAATCTTAATTGGTTGCTTGGGATTGGGAGGATTTACAGGCGCTGAAAACTATTTTATGGCGCCAATTTACGATGATTTAATAGATAATTTGCTGCCAAACGGTGTATTTCGGCAAACATCTAACAGCAGTTGCGCCCCCGCCGCCCTAGCAACAGTGTTAAGGCGTTGGGGAATCGATGCGACGGAATCGAATGTAGCGCGTTTTGCCGGCACGAGTCGCTTGGGAACTTCGATGCCGCAGTTAATTATAGCAGCAAGAGCTTTGGGCGTAAATGCGATCGAACTAACGCCAACTTGGGAGCAAATTCAGCAAATTAATCGCCCCGGAGTCCTAGCAGTTTGGCTGTTTGACGGCCCTCGGAAGCTACCGCACGCGGTGGCTTTGCTGGGAATGAATGACAGTGTAGCTGCCATTGGAGACCCGGCGCGGGGCAGGATTTTCTATTTAGATAGGGCAACTTTTGCCCAGGTTTGGCGGGAGGAATACGTGCCGATTTTTCGATCGGCGGATATCTTGTTAAGTGACAAACAAGCTATTGACTATTTGAGTAAATTAGGATATAATAGCGGCAATTTAAAAGCAGATATCGAGCGCTTTCAAACAGATAAAAAATTGCAAGTCAGCGGCAACTTAGACCGGATGACTGAGTTAATGTTGAGCGGCAGTTTTTTGCAAGAAGTCCCCAGATTGGATGGGAAATAGTTATTGAAAATCGTCAACCGCAGAGGCACTATTGACCGACAGAGAAGAGGAATCATGCGGTTTTTTTCAAACAATCTTTGAGTCATATTATTTCCGGTCTATTACCCATAATACGGTAGGGGCGGGTTCACGGAAAATATCTGCCAATAATTGACAATCTCAAAAACCCGCCCTTTTAATCGCTCGATCGCACATGATATCATTCGTTCCTAGCGATCGCAAAGATTCGATCGCCCTAGCCGACGATCGACGATCGCACATTGGTAGCGTGGCTGCATGAAATTACCGTAAGCGTAGGCAGTTAAGCTGTGTTGCATCTAGATTGCCTATGGTATTAGAGAGGGAGAGGATCCGATGGGGATCGGGGGAGAGGATTTGACGATTTTTGATCGGGACTCGAAATATACAATTTAAATGCACAACAGCTTACATCTAATTCCTCCTATATTTTTACGGTCGATCGCACCTTTGCTACGCCTCACCGTTTTTGACAATTGGGCACAGTTGAATCGCCCATTTTAGGCTCAGACAGCTTGACTTCCCATCCCGGTAAATTCCACCAATTAACTCGCTGATTCGGCTGAATCCAAAAGTCTAGTTGTGTGATCTTGCCCTCCTCAAATCTGAGTGTAGGAAAGTTAGGATAACTGGTATCATCGGTTTCGCGATAAGTGCGTCCAAGGTAATTTAGGCAGGTCGTTAATCCGTCAGTAATTCCCAATTCTTCCACTCCTTTTCCCTTCAATTTGGCATCATCGTAGCTGAAAGAACCGTTGAATGAATTGCCCGCTAACCCGCCTTTGGTAACAGTGATGGTGAAATCGTAGGTGACGGGAACTGCGTAGGCTTGGGTGGCAGTTACAAATGTGCTCAGAAGAGTCGTGGCGATGGCTACCGAGAGTTTGGAAATTGCTCGCACACTCGCATCCCGAAAAAGACCAACACTATAAATTTCGCTTTCAATCATCGGGAAACTCCTTGATTACACTTCTCTAGTAAGTGATTTACCGAATATTGCAATCCTTGCCGGGTCGTAATTTTTTTACCCTGCCCCAACCCTCCCCTTACCAAGGGGAGGGAGTAAGAAATTCACAAATGATTTAGGATTGCTATATGATATCATAAGTAATCAGTTAAATGCGATCGCAGCAGAGTGCCAAGCAAACAAAAATTACCGCCTAGGGTTCATAATGTATACTTTTTTTGCACTGAAAACCCAACAGAAAACATTCGTCTTTAATCGCCCAAAATTAACTCAGTAGATTTAACCACATTCATTCCCGCCGCCGCAAATTTTTGATAAGCTGCATCTGCTTGTTCCGTAAAATCAACAACACCCGGAACAACCACAGGCGAAGTGCAATCTTCCAGCAAATAAACCTTCTTTGCCAAATTCGGATCTCGCGCCAAAATTTCAGTCAGCAAATCATCAATTGTCCAAGCAACGCAGTGACTTTTGGCTTGTCCGGCAATAATTACCGCATCAAAATCGAGCAATTTATCAATAAACTTAGCATTTTTTTCCGCAATCGGATTGCCGTCGAATCCATCTAACACTTCCGGCCGCAAAACCGAATAGTTTTCAGTCAGTGGATTCCCGCCTTTGATTTCAAAAAGTGCTTGGCTGTTGCGGGCTATAGTATGAAAAAATATTGCTTCTTCCACCGCAGAAACCAGCGCGTGTCCGATGCCACCTAACATTGAGTGATAGGGCCAAATTGTCAGGGGATATTTCCCATCGGCGCTGAGTTTTTTGACGTAGTGGCAAGCCTGTTTTTCCAGTGCTGAAAAATTGCCCCCGCTGATGCTATCGGCGACGGCTGGATTGACTTTCCAAATGCCTTTTTGGACATCTTCGAGTGTAATAGAAGTTGCGGCGGGTAGGGGATGTTCGCCTGCTTCGTTTATCCAAAAGATTGGATGAAAAATTTGCATGGCGGTGTGGGTGTCCATTGTCGGCGCAATGGTTGTAATTGCATTTAAATTGCGGTAAATAAATTCGCACAGCCGCAGGTTGTCATCAACGGCACCGCTACCCGAACGCCCGCCCACAAATAATTCAAATTCGGGCAGACAAAAGGTATTTTGGGCATCGATTATCATCAAACAAATGCGGTTTTTGTCGCTGGTTGCTGGTTGGATGTTGTGCTGCTTTGCCCAATCTTTCGCTTGGGCGGCGCGTTCTTGGTAGGGTACTCGCCAGACTTCGCCTAATTTTTCGTGGTCAAAATGTTCGGGGATTGGAAGTTGGGCTTTTGGTGTCATGACGATCGCTTTTAGGGTAGTTTACAGTAATAATTTAAGTTTGCAGTATAATGCTGATAAATATTTGCGGGTTAATCATGACAAAAGCACGAATCCAAGATTATGCTAGGGTAAAATTTAAACGCATAGTGTTGTTTTTTTCGATCGCCCTTTTGCTCGCTCTCTTAATTGTAGCAACTAGATCCGCCTACGTTCAAGATGTTTTGAGAACTCTGTTAATGCGGATCGAGGATTTAGGGTGGTGGGGGCCAGTGGCTTTTGTAGCTACTTATAACTTGGCTACTGTGCTGTTTGTACCGGGTTCGGTACTGACGCTGGGAGGGGGGGCGATTTTTGGTTTGTGGTGGGGTTCGGTTTACGTCTTTGCGGCTTCGACTTTAGGTGCTGTATTTGCTTTTGCGATCGGGCGCTATTTGTGCCGCGATCGCGTGGTAAAATATATGGAATCTCACCCCAAGTTTAAAGCTCTCGATCGCGCAGTTTCCCAACAAGGATTAAAAATAGTTTTTTTGACTCGTCTTTGTCCTTTATTTCCTTTCAATTTATTGAATTACGCTCTGGGAATCACTCAAGTTTCTTTGAAAGATTACGTGCTGGGTTCCTTTGGCATGATACCGGGTACAATTATGTACGTTTACTCCGGTTCTTTGGTGGGAGAGGTTGCTGCGATAGGCACGGCCACTGTGTATGCAAGTCCTCAAGATTCCGCAGTAAAATGGTTAATTAATATTATCAGTTTTCTGGCTACAGTCGCTGTTACGGTATTTATCACTCGCCTAGCCAGCAAAGCTTTGGAAGAAAGTATTTAATTAGGATAATTTGCCAATGTCGCAGTCAAAAGTCGATCGCGTAACAGTCCCCCCGATGGACGAGCACAACCAGAAATTAGTCTCCTATTTGCATCCCCCCGATTGGGTAAATCCGCAGCCTGCTAGCAGTTATAATTTAGTAGTAATTGGCGCGGGGCCCGCTGGATTAATTGTTGCTGCAGGTGCCGCAGGTTTGGGCGCGAAAGTTGCTTTGATTGAAAAACATTTGATGGGCGGCGACTGTTTGAATGTCGGTTGTGTGCCGTCAAAAGCTTTAATTCGATCGTCTCGCACTGTTGGCGATATCTGGGAAGCCAATAAATTTGGTGTTAATGTTTCTAACGGTGCAGAAGTGGATTTTGCGGCGGTGATGGAACGGCTGCGCCGCATCAGGGCGGGAATCAGCGATGTTGATTCTGTTGAACGCTACCAGTACAAATTAGGAGTTGATGTTTTTTTAGGTTCGGGTCGTTTTAGTAGCAATTCTACCATAGAAGTTGCAGGTCAAACTCTCCGCTTTAAAAAAGCAGTAATTGCCACAGGTGCAAGGGCGCTACAACCACAAATTCCCGGCTTACAAGAAGCTGGATATCTAACAAATGAAACTGTCTTTAACCTCACGGAAAGGCCACAACGCTTAGCTGTAATTGGTGCAGGGCCGATCGGCTGCGAATTGGCTCAAGCCTTTCGGCGGCTGGGTTCGGAAGTCGTATTGCTGCACAAAAATGCTCAGATTTTAGATAAGGAAGATGCGGATGCTGCTAAAATCGTGCAGCAGGCTTTTCTACGCGAAGAAATTCAACTAATACTAGAATCCACAATAGAGCGCGTTGAGAAAACAAATGCAGGCAAAGTAATTTATTATAAATCTCAAGGTAAGGAAGCATCGGTAACAGTAGATGAAATTATTGTGAGTACAGGGCGATCGCCCAATGTGGAAGGATTGAATCTGGAGGTGATCGGCGTTGAATACGATACACACACGGGCGTATTTGTCAACGACAACTTGCAAACTACTAATCCCCGCATTTATGCCGCCGGCGATATTTGCATGAAACATAAATTTACTCACGCTGCTGATTTTGCCGCCAGGATGGTAATTCAAAACACTCTATTTTTCGGGCGCAAAAAGCTCAGCGCTTTGACGATACCTTGGTGTACTTACACAAACCCGGAAATTGCGCGCGTCGGAATTGGGGAACACGAGGCTAAGGAAAAAAACATTGATATCGATACATTTTTAATTCCTTTCAGTCAAGTCGATCGGGCAATTATTGACGGCGAAGAGGAAGGATTTGTGAAAATTCACGTCAAGAAAGGCAGCGATAAAATATTAGGTGCAACTATTGTAGCGCGCCACGCTGGGGATATGATCAGCGAGATTACTTTGGCAATGGTTAACAATATTGGTTTGGGAAAGATTGCTAGCACAATTCACCCGTATCCAACACAAGCTGATGCAATTCGGAAAGCGGGAGATGCTTACAATCGCACTCGTTTGACGCCGTTTGTGAAAAATTTGTTTAATAAATGGCTGGCTTGGACGCGATAGATAAATAATTGTGGAACAGGCATCTTGCCTGTTCATTATCGGCTTTTATGGGCGGCGTCGAAGCCCAACCCCAACTCCCCACAAGAAAATTCACTCTTTGTGGAACAGGCATCTTGCCTGTTCATGAAACAGGTGCAAAATTAAGTGTGTTTTTATGCTTCTGTTTCTGTTTGTGTTTCCAATCCAACACCTTCATACAAAAGTGCGATGGGCAAATCAAACTCAATGCTTGATAAAGTGATAATCTCCCCAGCAGTGTAAGAATAGTACAGCCACATTCTCCCCTCTCCCCGACAGTAACGCTCAACAAAAATCTTTTGTGAATCAATCAAGATATACTCTTGTAAAGTCGGAATTTTTAGATAACAAGTGAATTTTTCATCCCGATCTTTAGCACTTGTACTTGGAGAAAGAACTTCCACAATGATTTTAGGATTCTGAATGAAATTGCGCGAATTAATGTCTTCTGGATCGCAACTGACTATCACATCAGGGTAGTAGTAACGGCTTTGAAAGTTAACTTGCAATTTCACATCTGACACGTTCATCCGACAGCCTCTGGAACGCAGATGCGGGCGCAAGTTCCTGTAAAAGTTAAGTGCAATATCGTTATGGGGAATTGTACTGCCCATTCTGGCAAAAACTTCGCCGTTGACATATTCGTAGCGAATCTCTTGTTGAGCTTCCCATTCGAGATATTCCTCAACGGTCATTTTTTGGGGTGGTTGGGGAATGGATATCATAACAAAATTTTTGTCAATGTTACTTTGAGTGTAGCATTAGGAGTTGGGAGATCGCCCGCGCAAACAAACCCTGCCTTAGAAATCCCCTTCATCTACTTGGAATACCGTCAATCCTAAGCCTCTCCACATATCAACAACTTGCTGGCGATCGTCCAAGACAAACTTTATGTTATACTTTCCATCAATATGCTGCCGATAGAATTCCTCTTTAATAATCGAATCCTTCCTCATATCTCCCGTTTTCCGCATATAAAGAGCAGCATAATTGACATCGTACTGCTGCAACCATTTCTCAGTTTGAGGCTGACAATCATCCGTTCTCCCCGACACTACGATAATATTAGCGCTGGTTTGCCACTTGCGAACAGTATCTAAAACCGGCGGATTGGGCAAATCGCGATCGCACGTAGAAGCATCAAAAGGATTTCTGCCATTGAGAAGCGCTAATGTGCCGTCCATATCAACAATAATTGCATCCGGCAAATCCGGGTTATATTCCGGCGGCACAACGGGAACCCGCACGTACTTATTGTACATCTTCATTATCACATCTTTGCCCACCGAGTTAAGCCTTTTCAAATCCCGTTTAATACATTCCTCAACCGGAACTTGTAGGAAAGAATCATTAACTTCGACAACAGCTTTCCCTTTAACTAACTCCTTGATATGCTCGATGTGAGGGCCGAAATTAGTATCATCAACAATGACGTGCTTGCCGCTTTCCAAAGCCATCAAAATAATCGTATCTCTCAACTGCACAATAAACTTTTCATTTGCCTGCGACCAATGAGAAGCGTGAGCCATTTCTCGGAGCAAATCTTTATTGCTACGCACCCACTTTGCAGGTTCAGACAGCAGCAATTCCCTAGCAAATTGAGATTTTCCCGAAGCAGGTAAACCGACAAGTACAATAACTCTTTTCATGGCAATTGGTAATTGGTAATTGGTAATTGGGCATTGGGCATTGGGCATTGGGCATTGTTTAAATACTTACCTCTTCATTCCATCCGTTACATCCGTTACATAATCCGTTGCCGAACTTCCCTCTTCCCTCTTTCTTAAACATTTGCCTCACGCTCGATCATTAATCCGTGTAGCCCTGTCAAAATCTCTTAGAGTGCCTTCCTTCTTCTACAAACCTAAATGGAGGTAATCTAAACCCAATAACTCTTCTATTTTATGAATAGTAACATCGCGGAGAGCTTCTTTCACTCCCGCAACTCTTCGGGCCCGCAAAGAAAACAAAATCCCGGAATAGGGTAAATGTTTCACAGCTAAGGCAAAATCTTTCTGAACTTCGATATGTTCGTGCTGTCGGTAAGCTTCCTCGATTTCTTCAACCAAAGATTCATATTTGTCCTTAACTTTTTGATACAACTCACTCCACTCAGGAAAATAAGCTAAAAACTCTTCTCCTTCATTAGTTAAAACAATCTCGATCATCCTGCGGGTAGAAAACCCTTCGCGCAGATGGGAAATCGCGACATATTGCGGAGACTTTACTTTAACTCTGTTGAAGTTAGCATCGCAGATAATATACCCTTCCGAATCCATCGGATCTAAATGTTGAGCCGCTTCGATAACTTCTTTCCAGCTAGTTAAAGGATAGGATGCTACCAATTCCCAGCCGTATTTATTGGCCCAAATACTCGGATCGGTTTCTAGCAGCGTTTGAGTGTTGCGAACCCCGTGCAGCACAATTTGATTGTTTTTTGGCTGGACAACTATTCTATTGTAAGGCGTCATCAACTCAAAGATAAAACACTGGTCGGTTTCTTGTGGCAATTGATATCCCAATTCTTGCCAGACTTTCCAAAAAAGTTCGGCAAAGCTGAATCCAAAACCATTAACTTCGCCGGCGGCGTCGGGAGTACCGCTGGATTGCACTCTCCATTCTTCCTTGTAAAAATACAGTACAGTCAGAGAACCGTCTAGTTTTTCGTAGACTTTGGCATTTTTCCAATCAATTGCAGCGGCGTGAATTTCTCCGTAATTAAAAAATTTGTCGTAGGGATAAGAAACTATCTGCCAATCTTGAGATGAATCTAAAATAATGCCTCGGCACTGCTGGACTATTTTTTCGCCTAGGGGAGATTCTATCTGTGAGTATTTCAGACAGACTAAATCGGGATATTGGCGGTGGCGGGTAACTTTGATATGATAAGTTTCGGACAAAGTTTCCAATCCGTACTGGCGCAAATACTCTTGCAGTTCCACGATAGACTCCTAAATTGCTCGCCTTCTCTATATTATATATGACTTCATATTCTGGCAACCTTGTCAAGATAGTCAAAAAACATTTTTCCCGGAAAAGCAAGTGTTAATTTGGTATTTTGAATTATGGTTGTAGATAGGTGAATGCAGTTCGCCACCCAACTAAACTATTGGAATATTAAGGGAAAAGACCGTGAAGAAGAAATTATTACTTTTGGCTACTTCTGCTGGTGTATTGACTGCTTTAGTACCTCTCTCGGTTGTTTTTGGATCTTCGCAATTGTCGCTGCGACAATCGGGAACAACACAAATTGCTCAAGGAGGCACTGCGTTTCCGGTAAGTGAAATTTTGCCAAAGTTAAAAGGCAAAACGCAAGTGCCTATTTTTATTCCCAGCAGGATTCCGCTTTCGCAAAAAATGTACTATCCAACTACAGCACAAGCAAACAGCTATAGTATTTCAATCGACTATAAACCAGATTGCGGCGGTACGACTGTTTGCACTTTTGGGTCAATTCAAGGTCAAAAAGGCGGGGAGTTTACTACAAAACTAGAAGGGGTAACTAAGACCTTAAAAAATGTCAAACTTGCGGGCGGAGTGAAAGGAGTTTATCATAACGGTTGCGGGGCTTACTGCACAGCAACTCTTCAGTGGAAAACTCAGGGTTTTATGTATACCGTCGCCATTAAGAACGGACGAGAATCTGATTTAATTTTAATAGGAAATTCTGCTATTAAAGCTGGGAAGCGTTAAGTTTGGCAGTCTGGGAGGCACAACTTCTATATGTAGGGTGCGTAAGCGCGCACCTTACCGTTATTGTATGATATATCTTAACTCGCACTCGCCCTTTACAAGATGCTATATTTTTTTGCGCTTACCTACTTCGGGGGAAATCAGGATGAGGGGAAGATGGCTATTTGCGGCGATTTTTGCTTGTGTGGTGACTGCTTTTACGAGCGCACCTTTGACACCAAACTCAGCGTTAGCAAGGACTGAACTCCCGATTACAGAAATCCGCTGGTTTAATTATTCCCCTGAAGATAGCTGGCAACCGATACAATTTATTGTACCCGATCGCCACACTGCAAAATCTGTCGGCCGCCGTAAGTTGCGGTTGTACGATGTTCATATTGCCAAGATGTTTGAGATTTCTCATTTTCTGTGCGATCGCGATCGGGCTTCTGAGGGTTACACTTGGTCTTATCAAACGGAAAATGGCAATATTGAGATGGGACGCTTCAAAATTAGCTGCAATCTCGCCCGTTCCATAGCCACAGCTTACGGGTTAGGCAAACCAGAAAGTACAGTGATTCGCCGCAGCTTCAACCTGAAAAATGGTCGCCCTTCTTTTGCGCTAGAAAAATACTCTATTCCCACTTTTAACATTGCTAAAAATCGAGTTGTGCAGTGGAGGAATTTTGTGCAAAAGTTTACCCCAATCCCCGATAACCCAGGTGCAAACCAAGCTAACAGTCGTTTTCCTGCTAGTAACATCTTTAGACAAATCAAAGGCAAAACGCGAGTGCCTGTTTTTCTTCCGAGTAGACTTCCTTTATCAGACATTCAGCAACTTGATTTTGATGTGCAAGCAGGTTCCCACGGTTACATTGTAGGAATGTATTTAGGCAAAGGATGCCGCGCGGGAGCCTGTTATTTCGGCACAATCGAAGCTCAAAGAAATGAACCGTTTTCGCCTCCTTCGCGATTGCCGCAGGATACTTACAGAAGCGTTGAATTGGCGGGCGGATTCAGGGGGATTTATTTCAATAATTGCGGTGCTTACTGCACTGCTTTTGTTGAGTGGCAAAGGCTGGGGGTGCTGTACCGAGTCACAAGGAAAAACGCACGGCAGCAAGAAGTTGTCCAGATAGCAAATTCTGCACTTCAAGCAGGGCAACGTTAAATTTGGCGGGAAATGGAAAAGGTCGATCGACCTTTTTCGCATTAAATATCCCGTTGCTGTACAATTAAAAAGTACCTAAAAAACTAACGAGATGCCTGCGATTAGCGTTGAAGAAGCCAAGCAGAGTCTGCAAGCTATCTTGGAAAAGGTGGCCAAAGGAGAAGAAGTGACGATCGTACAGGAAGGCCAAGTAGTAGCTCGCGTAGTCCCGCCGCTATCCAAGGAGCAGCGGTTAGCTAGGCGTAAAGCATTCCGAAACTCCATTAATGTCAAGGGCGAGCCAATGAGTGCAAAAGTCATTAGGCTAAGGGAGGAAGCACGCTATTGATTTATATAGATACTATTAAAGTAAAGTTCAGTTATTAATTGCCGTAGCTGAGGGCTAAAAGTACGCGCGAGCGAAGCTATCCCGGAGGGAATCGACCTTTTATCAAGGAAGCTGCACTTACGCCTCCACCAAAGGTGCATAGCAGGATTTCATATCCTCGTGAGAGATGATTTTAGTTGATGTTTCCGCAGGTTCTAATCCCTTGCGGGCGTTGAGCCAAGGTGTCTCTGATTGCGTCAATTCTGCAAGATGTTTAGCACTTAATTCTCCATAAGCATTCCAAACTTCTTCGAGAACCTCGATTTCATCTTCATCAAATTCTGCTTCCAAATTATCGGGAGCTGGAATATCGCTATATTTGTAAGCTTTGTACTCATCCCAAACATCGCGGACAATGGGGCCGGAAACCCAAGCTTCAATATCTTGAAAAAATAGCGGCTGGTTTCTAAATACTAAACTCCAAGCTTGCGCGTAATATACGAGCTTTTGCAGTTTGAGAGGAGAAATGGTATCGCCTGCTTCTCGATCGACACGACATAAAAAGTAACGAGCTACGTCAAGAGCACTTTTCATAGTTTTAGGATTTTAGTAATTTGACAAATTCACTTTTGATGCTAAGCTATTTGGTGGCTTTAGAAGTACGATCGCAATTTCGATCGCCCTTTTCCCCTCGCAACTACATTTCTCTCTCCAAATCCCGCAATTTTTGAGCTAATTCTTTCTCGCTGCAGCTAAGCTAACTCCTCATGTCAACCAGGTTCATCCGGCTCTACCCTAGGTAAATATTACATCTTGCACCATTCTCAAGAACAGGCAAGATGCCTGTTCCACAAAGAGTAGATTTTCCTGTGGAACGGGCCCCAGAGCCCGTTCCTAAAACGCTTATTGACAATGGTGCAACATCTCAGTAAATCATACATCGCTGGCAGGCTTTGCTTCGGAATGTCGATCGCCCCGATGCCAGCGACTCCCAATGCTGGATGGGAAACATCATCAAGACTCACTGCTACTGGCGGTCAAAACCTGGTATTTCTATTTTATCGCCCGAATTATCCCAACCAGCAATTAAAGTCCCCACCTGCGGTACGCTAGATCAGGTGAATATATTGGCTGATTTCAAGCTATCCTCCGATCGATCTTATGTCTCCAACCACATCTGCCCCTTCCCGAACCGTTCGCATCGGTTCCCGCAAAAGCCAACTCGCTCTCGTGCAAACCCACTGGGTGCAAGAACAGCTACAGAAACACTTCCCGGAACACACTTTTGAAGTCCACACCATGTCCACCCAAGGGGACATAATTCTTGATGTCGCCCTCGCTAAAATTGGCGATAAAGGACTTTTCACCAAAGAATTAGAAACGGGAATGATTAACAATGAAACGGACTTTGCCGTTCATTCCCTCAAAGATTTGCCTACCAATTTGCCCGAAGGTTTAATTTTAGGATGCGTCACCGAACGGGAAAATCCCGCTGACGCCTTGGTAGTTCACTCTAAGCACAAAGACAAGCAACTCGACACCCTCCCAGAAGGTTCAGTAATCGGTACTTCTTCCCTGCGGCGGCTAGCTCAACTGCGACACCATTTCCCTCATTTTGAATTTAAAGATATTCGCGGCAATCTCAATACTAGACTCGCTAAATTAGATGAGGGCGGTTACGACGCGATTATTTTAGCAGTTGCCGGCCTCGAAAGATTGGGAATGGGCGATCGCATCCACCAAATTATCCCTGCTGAAATCTCCCTTCACGCCGTCGGACAAGGTGCTTTGGGCATCGAATGCCGCGCCGGAGACACAGAAATCATGGCACTGATTAAAGCTCTCGAACACTCGGAAACCGCCCAAAGATGTTATGCCGAACGCGCATTTCTGCGGGAATTAGAAGGCGGCTGTCAAGTGCCGATCGGCGTCAATACCAAAATAGAAAACGGTCAATTAACCTTAACCGGAATGGTATCGAGTCTCGACGGCCAGCGATTCGTCAAAGATAGTGTTTCCGGGGCCGCCGAGACTGCTGAAATGATCGGAATTGACCTCGCTCACCGCTTGCGCCAACAGGGTGCTAGTGAAATTTTGGAGGAAATATTTGTCCAAGTTCAACGTGGTTCCTAAAACCGATCCGCATCTCTTTGTCAATGCTTTTAGACGCGATATATCGCCTTTTGTAAAATAAAAATAACAGGCGGTTTGCTTTGGCAAAACAGGTAGAGTAGCAGTCTGATTGTAGATTTTTGATGGGATTTTAGGTAGGACTCGCGCGATAGATTTCAAAAATATCTGACTAATTTAGGACGCTCCGCACGGGTGTTAAGTAACCCGGTTTCTGATGTAAGTCTCGCTGTATAGCCCAAGATTTATGGTAAAAACCGGTTTTTTTTCGTAAGTCCTCTAATTCTTAACATCCCCATCCACAATCTACAATCAAACATCCAAAATTAATCAGCAATTTATTTCAGGTAAAGGCAAAATATGAGCGCTAGAGAAACTCAATTAAAGCTGGAAGTGAAAAAGGTTCAGCAACTCTATAGCAAAATGCAAGCAGACCAACAAGCTTTGCAGAAGCAATTGAAAGAGTTCAAAACTCAAGCAGGAAATTTTTCGGATGCAGTCGAGCAAGTCTTGCCGTCCTTAGTTTCAATTTACGTCATGGATTGGGATACCGAAGAAGAGATTTCTTCAGGAAGCGGGTTCTTTGTATCGCCGGACATAATTGTCACGAACTATCACGTTGTAGAAGATATTGCCGATGAAGATTACTTCTATGAAGAAGATGAAATCGAACAGGTTTTAGTCGAAACTCACGACGGAAAATTGAGATTAGCAGAGGTGGTGTTTACTGGTAATGCTGAAGAAGATTTAGCATTACTCTTAATTAGCGATTTTACCTTCGACCCGAACACAGGGGAACAAGTGGATTCTCCCCAAGAATATCCTCCCCTAGAGTTGTCTTTGGATGTGAAAGTGGGAGATAGAGTAATTGCTGTGGGCAATCCTTTGGGGCAGTTTGCTTCAACTGTAACTCAAGGTATTATTAGTGCAATTCGCGAACCAGAGGAATATGAAGAAGGCGACGATGAAGAAGATGTTGCTGAGGTGAAGGTGTTGCAAACTGATGCGGCGATTAATCCGGGAAATTCTGGCGGCCCGTTGATTAATATGGCTGGTCAAGTGGTTGGTGTGAATACCTGGGGATTGGAAGATGCCGACAGTATTAATTTGGCGATCGCCTCTGAAGCTTTGGATGATTTTCTAGCGGGATTTGAGGAGACTATTGAGGACAATTCTCAGAATTAGTCGGGAGTTGTCCGTAATATGTGATTCGGGCGTTGGCGAAGTTTGGAGAAGAGGATCGCTCTTTTTATGAGAGGGGATGAAAAAGGCGATCGCTATTTCCTTAACTCAATTGGCGTAAGTCCCACGCTGTAATTGTACTCAATTGGGCGTTGGGATATAAGCCAAGCAAGGTATATGAAAAAGAGCGACAATTTACTGTTTCTCTAGCAAAAAAACTTGTAAGATATAAGTGGTTGCGACCCACCCACTCGACTGCAAACAACAGGTCACAGTAGCAGTAGTATGCTTACCAAGGATAACTGCGAGAGAAAAGGGGAAAAAACAGACCGCTGGTTGGCAAGGTAATGCCCTACCGTAAAATATAAACCATGTTTGTTGTACGAAAACAGTTTTTGGTCTTGGGAAACAGGACTTCTGCGTGGGTTCCCTACGAAGGGATAAAGGCTGCAAAGCTAGAGATGCAGTGTCAGACTCGGATCGTCTTCAGTGACGAATCTCAGTAATGAGATACCTAACAGAGCAACGGCAGATGATACACGAAGCCTACACGCTGACCGAAGGTCAGTGCTAGGTATTTCACTCTAGACTAACAATCTCAAGGAACACAAAAAAATAATGCGTATTTTATTTGTATCCGCCGAAGCATCACCCCTCGCCAAAGTGGGCGGTATGGGCGATGTCGTCGGCGCTTTGCCGAAATTTCTGCGGCGCATGGGCCACGATGTCCGCATCTTCATGCCCTACTACGGTTTCGTCCCCGACAAAATGGACGTTCCCAAAAAACCTGTTTGGGATGGATCTGCCATGTTCCAAAGCTTCTCGGTGTTTGAAACTGTTTTGCCGGGAACCGATGTACCTTTATACTTATTGCAACATCCATCTTTCTTACCGCGCCGCGTTTACGGCGGTGTAGATGAAGATTGGAGGTTCACTTTCTTTGCCAATGCTGCGGCTGAATTTGCCTGGAATCATTGGAAGCCCCAAATTATCCACTGTCACGACTGGCATACGGGGATGATACCTGTTTGGATGAGCCACGATCCTGATATCAGCACAGTTTTTACTATTCACAATTTAGCTTATCAAGGGCCGTGGCGCTGGCGTTTGGAACAGATGACTTGGTGTCCTTGGTATATGCAAGGTCACAATACAATGGCGGCCGCAGTACAGTTTGCCGATCGCGTAAATACAGTTTCACCGACTTACGCCGAGCAAATCAAAACCCCAGCTTATGGGGAAACTTTGGAAGGTTTGCTGTCTTACCTCGGCGGTAAAGTATCGGGCATTTTGAATGGAATTGATACAGAATCTTACAACCCGGCAACTGACAAGTACCTCCATCAACAATTTAGTGTTGATACTATTGAAAAGCGCCCCGCTAATAAAATTGCGCTGCAAGAAGAAGTCGGCTTGGAAGTAAATAAAAATGCCTTTTTGATCGGGATGGTGACAAGGCTGGTAGAACAGAAGGGATTGGATTTGATAATTCAAATGCTCGATCTATTCATGGCCTATACCGACGCTCAATTTATTGTACTCGGAACGGGCGATCGCTACTACGAAACCCAACTCTGGCAAATGACAGCCCGCTATCCCGGTAGGATGTCCACCCAACTACTTTACAACGAGGCCCTCTCCCGGCGCGTTTACGCAGGCTGCGACAGCTTCCTGATGCCCAGCCGTTTCGAGCCCTGCGGCATCAGCCAAATGCTCGCCCTCCGCTACGGGTGCGTGCCAATGGTTCGTCGCACCGGCGGTTTAGTCGATACCGTTTCCCACAACAACCCGATCGACAATACCGGTACCGGTTACTGTTTCGATCGCTACGAGCCCCTAGACTTGTTCACCTGCATGATCAGAACTTGGGAAGGTTTCCGCTACAAAGATAAGTGGAGAGAACTGCAACAGCGTGGCATGAGAGAAGATTTTAGCTGGGATATTTCGGCCCGGAAATACGTCAACTTGTACAGCGATATTTTGGGACTGCCGCCCGAAGAAACTGCACCGGCACCAGAGGCAGAATTGATCGTTGGTAAGGGTTAATCGGTAATCGGTAAGTTGACAGTTGACAGTTGACTGTTGACTGTTGACTGTTGACTGTTGACAGTTGACTGTTGGCTGTTAGCTGTTGTTTTTTGTTAGTTTTTTGTTCCAATGCCCTATGCCCTATGCCCTATGCCCAATTCCCGATTAATCAACAAATAAATCGAGAGGTAAATGACCGTAAGTGCCACTAACTCCACCTTCTGAGGAAGATTGGCACGACACCAAAACGCCCCGGTAAGTTCCGGGATAGCCGTCAACATAATACGACCCCTTCAAAGTATTGAACTTAATATAAACCGAACCAGCAAAGGTCGAGACAGCATTGGGATCTAAAACAGCTTGATATCCCAAAGCTTTTAAATAAGCTTCTAAAGCTAAAAACCCCTCATCCGTCGAAGAAGCGCACACTCCCAACATTTGATAATCCGACAAACTTGCTACCAGCAAAATCGCTTGACGGAGTGCCTGTTTTTCCAGCGGCGATCCTACAGATTGCATATCCAGACAAGTGAAATCTTTGAGGATTTGCTGTGCTTCTTCAACAGTTAGGGTAGTCGGGTTTTGAGTAGACATGAATTGCTCTGATATTTCCCAAAATTACGATCAACACTGGGGTACTCGTCAACGAATTTCTGCCCTTGCAACCCTCGATCGACGGCGGTAACACTTGCACAAGTCCTGATTATAGCCGATTGTGTGCTCTGGCCATCAATTCGGGCGATCGTCTTCGAGGACTTCGCCAACGCCGGAAGCGCACAAAAAAGCTAGTAGTTTTTACCCCCGTTTTCAAGTTTAGATCAGTCCGCGTTTTTTCAGCTTTGCTAGCGCATCTTCCGCCGCATTTTTCTCAGCATCTTTTTTGCTTTTGCCTTTACCTTCTCCATAGAGTTTCTCTGCAACATAAACTTTAGCGAGAAATTCCGGCTTGTGGGGTGTACCTCCTGCTTGGACTGTCACGTATTTGGGGGGAGTCGTGTCACCATTGGCCTGTACCCATTCTTGAAAGCGATTTTTCGAGTCTACAGTCGATCGAGTTTCCACAACATTTTCGGGAACAGAATCAAACATTTGTTGAACAAACTTGCGAACTTTGTCCATGTCTTGCGTGTCGAGATAGTAGGCGCCAATAAATGCTTCAAAAGTGCTGCTGAGCAAATTTGGATTAGTAATCCCACCTTCTCGATAAGCTCCTTTTCCGAGCCGCATTTTTAAGTCTAAACCTATTTCAGTAGCAAATCTGGCTAATTGTTTTTCATCTACTAATGCAGAACGCCGGCGAGTCAGTTGGTCTTCTCCCATTTCTGGATGACGCTGATAGAGATATTCGCCGCTGAGAAAAGTCAGCAAAGCATCGCCGAGAAATTCTAAGCGTTCGTTGTCTTCTTCGCGGAATGTGGGGTTTTCGTTGACGTAGGAACGATGGGTGAGCGCTTGGCGCAGCAGTTTTTCATTGTGGAATTCGGGAAGGGTAATTTGGAGTTCTTGTGTTGGATTAGTTAATGGCATGGGAGTTTTGTAATGGTTATTCTTGGTGGAGTTGGGTGTTATTATGTGGACATGAAAGAGCCGCAAATAGCGGTAGGTTTGGAGAATCTAGTTTATCAAATAAACTGGATTTTTGCTATCTGCGGCGAGGTTGATTTTAACAGATATTTTGGGCTTTTGCCCTTAGTCCACCAGTCCGCCAGGGAATTAATTCCCTGGCGGGCAGTGCCACTTTATGCAGATAATCGGTCTGCTTCTATTGATAACTGTTTTGGATTTTTAAGTTGCGGTTTCAATCCTGCACACAAACTAGACAATTCGTCTACATAATGAAAGTTATGTTCACCAACCAGCTTAATCAGTTTTTTGCTCGCACTTTTGCGCCGTGCAAAAACGATGACTGTTTTACCAGAAGCCATCAAAAGGGCAATTAAACCTGCAAAGTCCCTATCTCCTAGGACTAGGATAATTATCTCAGGACAAGGCTTAATTGCAAATAGTTTAGTACAGTCAAACACCAATTTTATGTCGGCACTATTTTTACCTGAATCGGGGACATCAATGCCTTTAAAACCAAGCTTTTCTAGGTTTTCTTTGGCAATAACTTGATTGTCGTGCTGCGAGTTGTAGTAAAGTTTTAGCCAATTTAAACGCCCTTTTGATGTGGCAAAATCCAGCAGTAATTCAGCTTGCTTTTGCTTTAAAGAGACGTTCTGAACATCCAGAAGCATAGCAACTCGCGGAGACTTGCTGGTTTGTTGGCCGATGGTTCGATGAGTGTGAGTCATTTTAGTACATCCAGATTTGTTAGTTTGCTTGACGGCGTTTAAATCACGCATCTGGCGCACAAGAAGCATTGAAGAGAGGATTTCCGTTTTGGAAATTCCCCAATCTAACAACTCTCTCCGCCAGTAACTTTTTTTAAGTGTTACTGGGGGGGTGGGTCTAAAGTTGCAGAACCCGCAGGAGTTCGGGTTACGACTAAACGAGTGGTCAAGCGTGAGAATGGATACACAGCTAAACATTGGATTAAAAATCTGAAGGTTTAGCTCATTTTTTAACAAAATATATAGCTGTCCATCCAGTCTCACGGTTGACGACTCGATCGGTCGTAACCAGAACTCCTGCGGCTGCAACAACATCCCACAGCTTTGCGCTTTTGGATGCTGAAAAATCAGCCTTATTACTAGGAAAGCACTAATAACAATTAAATGCAATGAGTATTTATTACTAATTTTGCTAAAATGCTTCGCCGATCGCCCTTCCCAATCGACTGCTGCCAAGTGCGATCGCGAACTTCGTTCCGCACGATCGTCGCATCAATTCTCAGCTATAGTCTATTAGGGGAAATTTTACACCAAATGGGATGATACCATAATCCTAAAACAGTGTAATTTTTACCCTATGTTGCGAACTTGCAGAACGTCGCGACGCGACAAATGGTTTAGCTGGCTGAGTGAGTCAATGGAAGCTTGGGATTTTTGCCGTCGGTGGTTCCACGCCACACAAGAAGAAGAAAAAGCCAGAGGCTACAAAGCGCGTTGCAACCTGCTTCTGGTAAAGGTTTTAGGCGTTAATATTGATGCCGTCAAGCGGTGGGGGCCGGGTTTTGAAAAAATGCCAGACCACCACAAGCGTACCTTGTCATACGCTGACACGCTGCGAGAGATGATAGAGGTTGCTGGCAAAAATGAAGATTTTTTGGAGGAGGTACTAGAACGAATCAAAAACAAATCTAAGAAGATAGGAGAATATTTACACTAAATTGGTGGTGTCAAGCGGGCTGGGTGTTGTATTTTTTGGATGTAGCACTCAACTAGCAAAAGCCTTTAATCACTGTGACACAGAGTTTTTTATCCAATTCCAGCAGCGACGCCATTCAACTTCCCGCGTCCCTGCTAACTCCCGACGCAGCAAATCCTGAGAAAGAACCCCTCAAACATCTGCTGATAGGTTCTCCCCAAGCTGTCAGGAGTACAATTTACCTACTCCACGCGCGCGGGTACGCTGAGGTTGGTGTCTGGAGTCCCCTGCTACCAACTGCTAAAAGTGGTGAGGTGATGAGTATTTTTGTGAAATACCTTCGCATCTAATAGATTCAGATTGCATGGTGCCCCGGAATTATGCTGTGTGCGAAACAATTAGGGTTTGCTCTTCCGGGGCACCCCAGGCGGAGTGTCACTAGATTTTGGCTATTTTATATTAACTAAAAATTATTTTTCTGACATCCTTCGACCCACGCGCCCTGACCTCAGAAACCCGGTTTCTACGAGATTTTGCGACGAGTCACGAAAAATAAAAGAAGAAACCGGGTTTCTCGCCTCCGATGCGATCGCCCCTCTGGCCGTGTGCCCATCCCGCTGAGCTCCGGCATTTGAACAGTAAATGTAAAAATATGTTGCAAACTTGGTACTGCTGTGTTAAGTTTAGTTACAGAAGGTTGAAATTAAACGAGGTTTCTGGTCATGGAAAACAAAGACGCAAAGTTGGGCTTCACTGAGTTCGCTGAAACCTGGAACGGCCGTTTGGCAATGTTAGGCTTCGTTATCGGCCTAGCTACCGAATTCCTCACCGGTCAAGGCATTCTCTCTCAAATCGGTTTGATGTAATCAGCTTAACTGCATACAATAGCTGAAATTCAGTCGGGCGATCGACCCATCACAAGTGCAAAAGCCCCCCCGCGAATAAGTCCCCTTCACTTCACACGGAAGGGGGCTTTTGCATTTTATATAAAAAAATCCAACAGATAATACCATCAAAAATCTTTTCCGTCTCCCTATTTATCGCGAGAGTAACTCCAGCAAACTAAGCAATTCCTACCGAATCCAAAATCCTCAGTTTAGGAGTCAAAGCCGGATGTGTCACCAAACCGTCTCGTTTGTGAGTTCCCCCACTTTTACCTAAAATCATCTCCGACAGATCCGGCATTTCCTGCCAGCACTGCGAGCAGAACCAATAAAGGCGATTGTGGCGAGCGTGGCGGAGCAATTTAGAGGAGCAACAAGGGCAACTATTCATGATATTTTAAACCTTTTTTGAAGATATGGAGCGATAACCCAATTATTAGAGAGATTCACGAAGGCCTGCACATCTCAATTCCAGCAGGCACCAAAATAAAAAATCTCTTTCACTCACAGCTTTGAGCGTCGCGCAAGTAGCACTTTTGGAGGCCCAAGAGTAACACCACAATCAAAAGCTGAACGCTCCAAGGTGCCCAAGAGAAACCCCAAATAAAACAACCCAGCCCTGCCCAAGCCACAAGAACAAAAATATCTTGAGAGGTTTGCCAGTAAACCCAGACTGCTGCCAGAGAAACTATTAGTAGCAAAATGTAAGCTGAGGGCATAATCGTCTTCTCCCAATGTGTCTGTCAACAGTCAGGAGCGATCCCTGACGTTCTGCTTAAACATAAAACTAAAACCTGAAGAACTTATGAAGACGAGTGAGTTGTTACAAAAAGTAAAATAATCCTGCCAGCTTATATTTTCCCGATAAATCAGTAGGAATACTGAGATCATGGCTGAGCCCGAATCCGGTTAAATGAACGCACTAGAAATAGGGACTTAGGCATCATCTATTTGTGTCAATTTCACCTCAAAGATCGGCAGGGTTGAAACGCCTAAACGCCTGCCGGACTGCGGTTTTTAGTCTTAAGCTGACAGGACGAAAGGCACGGCGCCTAAGCCGCTACATATATCCTGTCCGCTCGACCGGATTTTATCTAAGGAACCCTAGCAAAGAAACCAAGTTTTTTTAACTCTCTTTGCCTGCAAAACTACTGCTTGAAAAGCTGCATAATTTAATGCGGGCGATCGATCTATTTTTGCTCCCAGCCCAAAGCCTCAGCGACCTGAGCCGCCAAAAACATCGGTTCAAAAGGCTTAGCAATCACGCTCACCACCCCCAAATCCGCGAACATCCGCCTGTCCCCAGCCAGAGCCTTAGCCGTTAATAAAATTACCGGAATGTGCTGCGTAGCCTTATTAGCTTGTAACTGTATAAAAGTAGTAGGCCCGTCTTGGTCGGGCATCATCACGTCCAATAGAATAGCATCAGGCTGTTCGGCAAGAGCCTTAGCAACACCCTCGCGGCCCGAACTCGCTGTCAGGACTTCCCAGCCCCCCACCAGTTCAAGACTGACTTGAGCTACTTCCCGAATATCTTCCGCATCGTCAATAACCAAGATGCGCTTGGCAGTCAAAATTAACATTTTTTTAGCAAGGAGAACTAATTACAGATTAGAGGCGAAATGTGAATATTTTATAAAGCAAATTATCTTACCCGATCGGAATTTACAGTAAATTTTCAACTAGACAGCAGGAGTCCCGCGCTCTACCGATCAAGGTGAGCGTCGGGAGGAATGCGCGTGAGTGAAGAGATCCACCCCTGACCAAAACCGACAATCTTTAGATGTTGTACGGGAAGGGGTGGTCGAAGAACGAACAGATTCCTGATCCTGCCCCTTGTTTTTACTATCTTCACGAGATACAATAATACCAAAGTTCGTGAAAATAATGTCCCAAGTAATCACCGCCAAGCTAAAACTAAAACTGACTGCCGAGCAAAAAGCTTTGGTGTCTCAGACTGCTTTAGCCTACCGAGATGCCTTGAATTACACTTCACAAGTTGCTTTTGATGCAGGCAAAACCAGCAATGGTGCTAAGTTACAGAAAGCGGTCTACAACGAATTGCGGGTTCGATTTGGGCTGGGAGCGCAAATGGCTTGCAATGTACCCAGACAAGTGTCTGGAACCTATAAGACTCTGTGGACTAAGGTAAAACAATCTAACGATGCGATTGCTAAAGGCTACACTAAGAGACGGTATAAAGGGCTAGACAAAGCCCCCAAATATATATCTCGAACTTGTACCCTAAATTATCAACGTGACTACTCTTTTAAAGCCGAGAGGCAAGTGAGTATCATCACTCTCCAAGGTCGAATAGTGGTCTCGTATGATGGTTACAATAAGCATTTAGATTTAATTGCTAATGGTGCAAGGATTGGAGCGGCTAAAATTGTCTATCAGCGTTCCTCCAAGATCTACTATCTGATGGTAAGTATCGAAGTAGAAACGCCTAAGATTGACCCACTGAAAATAACTAGAGTCTCTGGTGTTGACGTGGGTATGCGCTACTTAGCGGTGGAAATAGACTTGCAAAATAAGGCTAAATTCTACTCAGGGAAGAATGCTAGACATAAAGCTAACCGCTACCATAAAGCACGGATGACTCTTCAGCGTAAAGACACTCGTTCAGCGAAGCGAAGACTAATCGCTTTGTCTGGGAAAGAAAGACGGTTTATCGCTGATGTAAACCACCAGATCAGTAAGGATATTGCCAAACCTAACACCCTAATTGGACTAGAAAACCTCACCGGAATACGGGACAGGACTAGGACGAAATCGGGCAAGAAGGCAAGCAAAAAGAGACGTAGAGCTAATCGAAATAAAGCTAAATGGTCTTATGCCGAATTGCACGGGTATATCGACTACAAAGCCAATCTAAATAATTCGTTAGCAACTAAAGTTCCGGCTCATTACACATCGAAAAGTTGTCCTAAATGTGGACATACTTCGGATGCTAATAGACAAAACAAAGGGCTATTATTCCGTTGCGAATGTTGTAGTCATGAGCTTCATGCAGATCTTGTTGGTGCGCGAAATATTGCAATGAGAGCGTTGCTAGTTCGGCAAGACTGGATGAGCACGGGGAGCTTGTCAGCATCCCCTGATGTATCGAGCGGTGAAACCAAAGCCCAAATCCTGCAAAGGTTTTCGGAATTGCGGTGGAGTTCAGATACAAGCCCACATCATAGCGGTATCCCGCTTGATGCTGGGTAGTTGACAACTGTATAGCAGATGTTGAAGGAAGAAGGAACAAGGAAGACCGAACTTGCCATCGAGCGCCAGGGTTTCAACTAAGAACATCCTAACCGTCTGGCGCGGTTGCTGTAAAATATCCCACCCAAAAACAGCCGCTTTTCCACCTCAAATCGCGATTTTTGCCCGCAGTCCCCAAACAGCAGAAAAGGCTGAGATTGTTTGTCGATGAGTCGATCGAACAATCTGCACAAAATCAGTAACGTTGGGTACACCTGGGTAGAAATTAACTTTCATTTGCCAGCCCCTCCCTCAGAAGTGGCAGACTTAAGAAAAAAGTGCTGCCCTCCCCCACAACGCTCTCCACCCACATCCGCCCCCCGTGCTGCTGCACGATACTGCGACAAATAGCCAGCCCCAAACCAGTACCTCCCTTCTGGCGAGAATCAGAAGCATCAACTTGTTGAAAGCGTTCAAAGACCATCTCCAGTTTGTCTGACGGAATACCCCGCCCTTGGTCTTTCACAGCAATCACGATGTACCACGAACTCGGAACTGGCAAATGCGGAGGCGCGGCTGCAGGCTCAGGAGACAACAAAGACGGAGACGACACCGACTTGGGCGCTGCTTTTTCTGCCAAATCGGGATTGTGGGTCAACTCCCCGCTCAGCCAAACCGTAGCGCCGGAGGGAGAAAATTTTATAGCATTACTGAGTAAATTTGTCAAGGCTTGAATTAGCCGATCGGGAACAGCTTGCAATTGCGCCCCCACAGGCTTCACCGACAGAGTAACTCCCGCCTGCTGAGCCATTCCCTGCATCTCGTCAGCCGCCTGCAACATCAGGTCAGCCACATTGCAAGTTTGTTTGATGGCAGTGCTGTAACTCGACTCCATCCGCTCTAAATCTAGGATGTCGTTGACCAAGCGCACCAAACGGTCAGTGTTAGTGACAGCAATCTCCAGCATCCGCTTAGCTTTCTGGGGGTAAGCGTCCAGCAGGCCGCTGTTGAGGAGGCCGAGGGCGCCGTGAATCGAGGTCATCGGCGTCCGCAGTTCGTGGCTGACAACAGAGATGAATTCATCTTTCATGCGCTCGACGGCAAGCCGCTCCGTGATATCTTTAAAAGTCACCACAGCTCCAATAATTTCGCCTTGTTCTCGCATCGGAGCGACAACGTACTCAACCGGAAAACTGCTGCCGTCTCGCCGCCAAAAAATCTCATCGGTGACGCGCCGCGCCTCTCCGTCTTCCAAGGTGGCTAAAATTTGAGAACTTACCCGCTTCGGTAGCAGTTTGCCCGCCTGCGGTGCGGCGCAGTGTGGGACCAGTTCAGAGCCTGAATTGATGTCTGTTGCAGGTGACAGTTGCTTGATCGCCCTCGAGCATTCTTGCTGTGAACGGTGTAAGCTTTCATAGAGTGGTCGATCGATCAATTGCTTCGATTCGCACCCAGCCATTCTCACCGCCGCAGGATTGACAAAAGTTACTTTTCCCTGTTTGTTCAACCCGCAAATTCCTTCTCCTGCGGAGAACAAAATCATTTCTGTTTGGTGGCGGAGTTGTTCAAAGGCTTTTTCCACTCGCTTGCTGTCGCTGATGTCGCGAGAGATTGTCGAAACGCCCGTTACCGCTCCAGTCGCGTCTTTAATCGGAGAAATCGTCAGGGACACATCTATCTGTTGGCCATCTTTCCGCAAGTGCACGGTTTCGTAATGGTCGATGGTGGCTCCAGCCCTAATATTTTCCAATATTTGAGGCATTTCCTTGGGGCGTTCGGGTATGGCTAAAATCTCGATCGACTGCCCCTTGATTTCCGCCGCACAGTAGCCGTAAATCTTCTCTGCTCCTGCGTTCCAGCTCTGAATTGTCCCGGTGAGGGTTTTGCCGACGATGCCGTCGTCGGAAGACTCGACAATCGACGCCAAGCGCACGAGTTCGTCTCTAGTTTGCTTGTATTCCGTGATGTCGCGGCCCAAAATCACGATACTTTTGCGTCTGCCGTCGGGGTGAAATACGGGTACTTTAATCACGTCGTAGATTTTCACAGTACCGTCCGATCGGGGAATCATTTCTTCCCCCCTAGAAAGCTTACCTTTTGCCCACGCTTCTCGATCGCTGACCTCGCACGCCTGTAGCGCCTCGCGGTAAAAACTGCTGAGTTCTCCTAGCTGAAAATCTTTAAGGCCGCGGTAGTCTATTTTTTCTAGCTCGAACACTTCCAATATCGCTCGATTTGCCTCCTGCCACCTGCCCTCGCCATCTTTGAAGCAGACAATATCTGGCATGGCATTCATCAGCGAGTCGAGATAGGAGTTTTCTCGCGCTGCAGCTTCTACCTCGGCCCGCTTGGCGATTTCCCGTTGCAGGTTTTCGTTTGCCGTTTGCAGCGAGTCCTTTAACAAACTTTCTGTAAAAGTCTGTTCTTTAATTATTTCCTGAAGTCTGTGGAGTTCTAGCGACTGCCACCTGCGCGCCAACAAATTCTCTACCCGCAAGTGCAGTTGGGCGGGTTCGGCGGGAGTTACTATCCAATCGTCTATTCTGCCTTCGAGTTGTTTTGCCTGCAGCGAAAATGCCTGCTCAGAAAGAGCAGGCGTTTGGGATTTACTCAGAAGCAAAAACGGTAAAAATATCGGCTCGGCGGCAGCTTTTAATGATTCTACCAGCGGCCCGATGCGATCGAAATTTGCCTCGTCGAGAATGCACAAGTCAAAAGCGAGTTGGGGAATGGGGAATTCGGAGTTGGGTTCTAAAGCGCGATCGAGTACGATCACCTCATGCTCGGTGTTGAGGTGGGCGATCGGCAAATTAAGTTGTTGGTGGCGATCGACCAAGAGTAAAATGCGGCTCATTAGTTTGTTGATTTCCCCATGACTAATGATATGATGGTCGGCAAATTAACTATTATAATAAGGTTTGTATTCATGACTTTAGTCTTCTTTTTTATGAGAACTGAAGCCCTCATTACAAACATATTCTCTAGCGCTAGATCGACCGGATGCGATCCGAATGATAAAGGTATTAGGCAGCCAGAGTTGAAGCCCCAATTCAATAAAATTGGATAATTATTGAATTGTTTGTTCGTTCAAAAAATGAGTATTGACTAATGACTGTTGAATGACTGTTGGCGGGGGCGGGTTTATATTTATTTGGGTTGTCAGTTCTATTTTGCTGGTGCAACCCGCCCCTACAGCTTAATGACTAATGACTGATCACTAATGACTTTTTACGGCATTCCGATCGGAATAAAAGCATCGTCCGGCATACAGGTAGAGTAACGCTGCCCTTCCGATAAAACTGCAATCAGCCTCATCTGCCAGTCGGGCATAATCTGCAAATCCGCCCAGGGCACTGCTACCTCCAAACATTTATCCAATCCCACTTGGGCCCGGCTGAGGCGGGGCTGCCACTCATCGCCCTCTCCTGCTTCGTGAAACGCAATCGATTTCGTCAGCAAATTAATCTCTAACTGATGGTGGAATCGGTAGTTTAGCGGTGCTTCGTCGGGCAAACCCGACAGCGGAATCAGACTGTTTTTCATCGTGCGATCGGGATAAAACCAGAACAAATTTAACTCTGGAGGGCAATCAATTCCCGGCCGCACCCCTACCTTGAAGTCGGCGCGAATGTAAAAATTCAAGTGGTCAACCCCGTACCAAAGCCGCTGAATTGCCGAACTCCGGTGCATCGTACCCCTTGCTCCCCCAACTTCAATCCGACCGGCTTTGTCCCAATCCTGTTCGTTGCCGATACCGTCAATTACCGGGTGAATAAAGCTCAGCGGCTCGTGGTCGCCTTGAACCTCGTGTACCTCTACTTGCCGTCGCACTTCCGGGGGTACGGGTTCGCCAAGAGCGTCGTAAATCGCCGCTACGTGTTCGCGAAATAGCTGGTCGAACATGGCATCTTGGTTCGACGTGTGACCCTCGCCAAACCACCAGAACCAGTCGGAACCTTCGGCCGCATAAAGCGCTTCCCAAGCTTCAGGGTTGCTTTCTTCTGTGGCCTCTGGATGGTTTGCCAGCATTTGTCTGGCGGGCCCTAATATGTCCCAAGCGCGATTTTTCGCGGGATCGCCGATCCAAGTTGTCAGAGAACCGTCCACCCAGGAACCGGTGTGCAGTTGAGCTGCGGGAATTGTTTCGGTTGCTGGGAATTTGTCGAGAAATTCTGAGACTGTGACTAATTTGATATCTGGATTATCGCTGAGAGTTTGATAGAGGGATTCTAAGAACGGTTTGCCGTCTTGGGGATAGAATTCCCAGCAATTTTCGCCGTCTAGGGCGATCGTCACTAACCAGGGATTTTCTAAAGCTGTTTGGCCGTCGGACTGTCGGTTTTTGAGAGTTCTGCCGATCGCTTCTAAGTGTCCCACTAAATCTGATGCTGCTTTTTCCGGTTCCATCGAACCGTAGGTAAACCCGATCAAGTCGGACAATCTGTGGTCTCTAAATACTATGGCTAAATCGCCGTCAGGAGTTTCTAAACGGTAAGGGCGATATAACAATTCTGGTTCGTAGACATTCCCTGTCGCGTCGCGGTTGAAAAAGTGTTTAATTGTCCACCCCAATACTGCTTCGTCCGAGACTATCCATTTAAAGCCTTGTTTGGCAATGTAGGGCAAAATTTCCGGGCTGACTGCTTGTTCCGACGGCCACAAACCGCGCGGTTGGCAATCAAACCGGTCTTGATACATTTCCCAGGATTTTCTCAGGTGTCGGGGAATATCTTCTTCCCACTGAAACCGGTGTTGTGGCAGCGTCATATTGGGAATAGCTATGCGGCCGCCATTGGTGTCGGCAAGCAGCGGTAAAATCGGGTGCGTGTAGGGGGTTGTGGAGACTTCCAACTGTCCCTCAGCTTGCATTTTACGGTGCTGGGGAATGATGCGAGCGAGGATTTCTTTTTGTTTTGAGTAGATGTTTTTTCTGTCTACCAAACTAAAATTTTGTCCTTGTTTGAGCCACCCTGCAATCTCCGGGTCATCCCAAAACAGCGGGTCAATCCAAGCTAAATTGTGCCAGGCCAGCAAGTCGCTAAAATCCTGCAATTTCCAGTTTGCCAAACACCACTGAATGCCTTTTTCCTGCCGCTGAGTGTAGAGTTGAGCGTAGCGGGGATGCGGCTGAATCAGGGTGTGGTAATTGGCGTCAAAGAAGTGTTCTAAAATGAACTCTTGTTCTTCGATATTTAAAGTTTCTGCTGGCTTTAATGTCACCGCCAAGTAAGGGTCTAATGCTCTGTCTGCGATGCAGTCTTCTATCTGCAAAATCAAGGAGGGAACCAGGTTTACGGTTTGATGCAGGTTGGGATATTTGGCCAGCATTAGCACTAAATCCAAGTAGTCTTTGACTCCGTGCAAGCGCACCCAAGGCAGTCGGTACTGGGCTGCTGCTGTGCTAGCTGATACTCTGGATTTGTAGAGCGGTTGGTGTTGGTGCCAAATGAAGGCTACATAAAGGGGGTGAGACATTGAATTTAGTAATTGGTAATTGGTAATTGAATTTGGTAATTGGTAATTGGTAATTGGTAATTGGTAATTAAATTTGGTAATTGGTAATTGGCAATTAAATTTGGTAATTGGCAACAGTCAACAGTCAACAGTCAACAGTCAACAGTCAACAGTCAACAGTCAACTGCCAACTGCCAATTGCCAACTGACTAATTACATTACCTGTTCGACTTCGGCAATTTCTGGGATAGCCTCGCGCAGGCGACGTTCAATGCCCATTCTCAGAGTCATTGTGGAACTCGGGCAAGAGCCACAAGCTCCTTGCAGTCTCAGGTGTACCACTGGGCCGTCAATTTCTACGAGTTCGACGTTGCCACCGTCGGATATCAGGTAGGGGCGCATTTCATCGAGAACTGTTTCGACGTTATCTCTGGTTAGTGCTAGTGTCATATTTCGCCTCTGTGATGATTTCTTGCAGTTGATGAAAGTTCGATTTGACTCAAGGGCAGCATTCTCAACCGCGCGAGATTTAAGAAACCGGGTTTCTTGACAAAAGAGTTGCACGCTCAGGTGAGCTGGCTACAGGAAACCCGGTTTCTGTCACGCTGATGCTCGATTTCAATTCGCTCTCTGGTTCGATCGTAGCGTTACTTGCCGCCAAATCAAGTTGATTCTGATACGTTATCCAAAAAAACCCGTTTTATTTAAGAAATCGGGTTTTTGAGGCCGCTACACTACTGCTGGTTCTAGCAGTTTGACGTTGGAGTAGTTGAACTCGGTTGTTGTCAGTTGACCTTTTTCTTTGGCTCGAACTACTTGCTTGGTCATGACATAATAGTCGCCTATCTTGTCAAAGGTATCTTCAAATTCCAGTTCTTTGATGATTTCGTCTGTTTGGGGGTTGCGGAAAACGGCATCGTAGTGGGTGGCCAAAGAACCTTCGGGTGTCTCTAAGCTTTTGTGCGTGTCAATTACGAAAGCCATGCGGCCCATCACCCGGCTGACTTGACAAATTGAGAGACCTCGGATTTTATAATTCGAGCCCATTGAGTCGCCTTGCACCAAGATGTCCACAGCGTCTGTGCTGTCCTTCTCGCCCAGGGTGAAGCTATTTTTGCCGTGAGATTTTTCAAATGTCGAGCGTTTGCGGTGGGTGACAATATCGCGCATTTGGGTGTAGACGCTTTGCTGCACTTCCTCGTCTTCAATGCCCGTGACTTCCACGCTCATGTCGGGTTTGATCCAAACATGACCCGTATATACTTCGTCGCCCTGTTTGAGTTCAATATCGGCACTGTAACCGGGAAAATTGGCATCCCAGGTATAGCGGTGTTCGTAAGCAGCGCGAAACAAATCGCGAGCGTTGGCTTGCTCTGTCATAAATCCCTCTTTCTCTTGACACCCATCTAGTTTAGCTTAACCGCGAGAAGCCCCACATTCACTGGATAGGGGAGTTACCCGCACTCCTGGCGAGCACTTCTTGGGGGTGCGGCGGGGCTGGCAATTAGGGTGCAACAAGAATTTACTTTCTCTATCGGTTGCTATGATTTGAAAATGAAGTCCCAAAATGCCTGGTTATTGAGAGCGCGATTGGTTGCAAGCCAGACACCAGTCTTAGTTATGGGTTATGTTGAAAAAACTTGTGTCCGCTTTTTAGGGGTTGCACCCGCAGGCAACTATTAGATTCCCCCCTTAATAAAATGCTAGAAACTGTCTACCAACACTTAAAGATATTGCAGGAACAAGCTAAGGAATTGCCACAGCCGCAACAGGCAATTTTAACAAAAAATCTGGAAAATCTATCAAATTCTTTACAGGAAATGGCAGGCAGCCGCTTGTTTGAAAGCGCAACAAATAACGCGGCAAAGCTGGTTGAAGTTGAAAAAAATAATCGCCTATTAGAACGCACTGTAGCCCAGCAAGTAGGGCAAATCAGACAGCTACGGGAGCAGTTGGAAAAACAAATCAGCCAGCATCGCAGGGACACTCAAGCATTAACTAAAAGTGAAGCCAAACTGCAAGCTATGCTGCGTAATTCTCCCGATCTAATTAGCATTGTTGGCTCGGACGGGCGAGTTCGATACCACAGCGGGTCTCTACAGCGGCTTTTGGGTTACAACCCAGAAGAAAGAATTGGCAAATTTCATGGCGAGTTAATTCATCCAGACGATTTGCTGGCTTGGCAGACGTATTTTGGTAAGTTGTTAGAATCTCCCGGAATTGGGGGGGCAATCGAATATCGCAAACGCCACGCTGACGGTTCTTGGATCTACATGGAGTCGATAGGTAACAGTTTGCTTTACGATTCTAGCGTGCAGGGAATTATAATTAATTCGCGGGAAATAGGGGAACGAAAGCAAGCCGAAATCGCAGTCCGAGAGTCGGAACTTCACTACAGAGTTATGTCGCAAATTACTTCGGATTTTGCCTATTCTTTTAAGGGACTGCCCGACGGCAAGTTCGCCTGCGAGTGGGCTACAGAAGCTTTTGAGCGCTGCACTGGGATCGTTCCTGAAGAATTAGAATCGTTTGGTTGGTGGAACTCCGAACTCGTTCATCCCGACGACAGGGAAATGTTAATTAACCAATTAGAAGGCTGTACTTTCAGTCGCACTGGAGCTAATGAGTATCGCATTATTAATCAAAAAGGCGAAGTGCGCTGGGTGCGGGACTACTGGCAAGTGGTGTGGGACAAAACTGCTGAACGGGTTGTCCGTTTGTGGGGCGCTTGTCAGGAAATTACCGATCGCAAGCAAGTAGAATTGAAACTGCAACTCGTTAACCAAGTTTTGCAAGCCCAGATAGCATCGGCGCCGCTGGCGATTAACTGTACCAGCAATGACGGCAATACCGTTGTTTGGAACCGCGCCGCCGAACAACTTTTTGGCTGGACTGCGGCTGAGGTTTTAGGGAAACCTTTACCGAATATTCCTGAAGGCCAAAAGCAAGATTTTTACGCGCTGCTAAAGTCTGCGTCTAATGGCAAACCGCAAAACGGTTTGGAAATATCTTTGTTGAAAAAAGACGGTAGTTCGATCGATGTTTGGCTGTGGGCCGCACGTGTGCGAGATGCGGGCGGCCAGACTGTCGGCAGTATCAACATATTTTCTGATCTTTCCGAACGCAAGCGCATAGAGGAAGAGCGCCAAAAACTAGCAGCTATGAAAGATATGGAGGAACCTTTTTGGGCACGCTATGTCAGCCCTCCAAAAACTCCGAAAAAAAAAGGCAGTCAGTAATTCTATCAAGCACAAGTCAAAAGCATTAAAAGTGCGAAAGTGCAATCTTATGCTTGCAATATCCTTTCCGATCCAATAACCTATTTAATGGGAGTCGTTCGATCGGACATAATATGATAAATACACCGGGCTACTACGTGTAGTAGTTGCTATGCTGTACTGTGTAAAACTATAATTCCCTAAAAAAAATTGATGAACTAGCTACCGAAGTTAGTGAGGGAATCTATCGATAAAGTGTCAGCTTTTTCAGGGGTAAAACTTGTGGGTACGATAAATATTATACTTGTTAAATACGCCACTAGAAGGTTTACTGAGGTTCCGATTTTTCCTTGTTCCTGAGAGTGGCTAACTCTGCGTGAGTTTGGCAAGCTTCACTTAACTCAATGTAATCTAAGATATTGGAAATTACCTGAGAAAGGTGGATAGCCGAACGGTGAGCTTCTTGGATAAAATCTCTCTCCTCTATGGGATCGTCAGCTTGGTCGTCTATGGTTAGTTGTAGATAGCCGATGATGTGATTTAGGGGAGTGCGGAGCTCGTGGGACGCCTTCAACAAAAATTGCTTTTTGAGCTGGGATAGTCCTTGTACTCGCTTGCTGCGATCTTGGTAGAGGGTGGCCAGGGCGATCGCACTTCCTACTTGCTCGGCAAGTTCTTGTGCGAATTCGATCTGGCATTGAGTCCAAGGTTGATCGGTCTTACCCTTTCTCGACGATCGACCTTTGCACTGATGCAAGCTAATTATGCCGTTAGGTTGCTCTTGGTAAGCGGTAGCCACCACTAGCAGCGACTGTGGCCCAAAAGGGTCATTGGCTGCAAAGGAGTCTACTACGACCGGTTCGAGGGTGGCTAGAGCTTGAAGGAAATGAGGTGCTGCTGTGAGCGAGATTTCCATTCCCAGCATGGGTAAAAATGGTTCTTGGCAGTATTCAGCAGCTACTTTGACTTGCAGGCTAGAACTTTCATAGGGACAAATGATGCAGCGGCTGACGCCTAGTGTTTCTCCCAGACTGTTAACTGTTTGCTGCCAGATGGTATCGAGATCCAAGGTTCGACGAATATTTCTGCCAATTTGGAGTAAAAGTTTTTGCGATTGAGCTGATATTTGCTGATTCATAGCAACCCCTTTTCTACTAGACTGGCAAAAGTTTACCACTCCGGCAACAGAGCAGGGAGTTACTGAATTTGCCAGCCTGCCGCTGTCCGACTTATGAATTACGTAATTCTACTTAAATATTGCCACAGACCGTCAAACATTACTAAGTATTTGCGGTGTCTTTACAAGATCTTTATGATTTTCACATAGAAGGGAGAGCATCCTGTTTTCTTAAAAATCCTTGACAGTAGGGGATTAGGAAGCTGAATCAGTGCTAAAAGTAGGCATTAAGTTATTGTAAAGTTGGCGCTTTGTGGGGGTTTACTAGGAGGTGTGAGCTGCCAGCCGACAGATTAAAGATGAGCTGTTATCCGTATCCCCCGGATTTGATTTATGCCAATTCTGGGTGGGGATCAGAAGTAGCGTGGGTGATCAATATGAACCCAAAACTCCCAAGCAGGGAGCTTGGCGACGGATAAAAGTCAAAATTGATACGCTGCTGGGCGATCGAACTGTGTTTGTAGGATAATTACCAATTATCGATGACTTTTATTCACCCAACTGAACCCACGGATACAGGAATATAGGAATTTTTAAGTTAGTAAGGTACAGTTGGGTAATTGGTAATTGGTAATATCAATTCCGGCTGCGTCGGAATGATATCAAATCCGCGCTTCATCGTCGGGCGTAAAGTCGAATCAAGATGCCCACAAATAATTCGCGCAATTTTCATTTTTTTGACACATCCTTCTACAGTCAACAGTCAATCGATTTTAGATTTTAGATTTTAGATTTTAGATTAAAGAATTGAAGCATTGACCCCACGGAGAAGTTCGGGGGGCAAGTTTCATCGAATACACGTTTTTTATTTCTGGGTACTGAGTCTGCGAAGGAATGAATCCGGGGGCTTGTATCCTGGATGCTTTCGGCCAACAGTCAACAATGATTCCGGTTGCACCGGAATCGATATGATTAATTTTTAAATAGTGGTTCTTGATAAAGCGGCACAGTAAAAGTAACAGTCGATCCGAGTCCTTCCCCCATACTGTAAAAATTTACTGTACCGCCCATTGCTTCTACCAGTTTTTGAGAAATAGCCAATCCCAAACCGGTGCCGCCGTATTGCCTGGTACGATCGCCGTCCACCTGAAAAAAGGACTCAAATAATTTATCTTGCTTGTCGAGAGAAACGCCAATGCCAGTATCAGCGACTCTAATTTTTACCATTCCGGGGAACTGCTGGTTGTGAACAGTCACCTTTTTCTTAATAACCTCGGCACTGATGCGAATTCCCCCTTCCCCGGTAAATTTAATTGCATTGCCCGTGAGGTTCAAGATTACTTGAAGCAGGCGTTGGTAGTTGCCATACAAAATAATCTCGTCCTCCACAGGGGGTTTTTGGATTTGAAATTGCAATCGCTTTTGCTCGACTTGAACCCGTGTAAAATCCTCAACTTGTTGCAAAAGTTCACCGAGTTTGACGGGAGCGAGGTCTAACTCCATTTTGCCAGCTTCGATTTTAGCGACATCCAAAATATCGTTAATCACATTGAACAAATGTACTGCTGAGCGGTAAGCTTCTTCGATAAATTGGTGCGCTTCTTCGGGGTCATCTGCCATGCCGTCCATAAGCAGTTTTAGGAAGCCGAGGATGCCGTTGAGGGGGGTGCGGAGTTCGTGAGAAGTATTAGCAAGAAATTGACTTTTAAGTTGGGAAAGAGCCACGGCTTCGGCGCGGGCCTGTTCTAGTTCTTGGTAAAGTGTAGCGTGGGCGATCGCACTGCCGACTTGAGCGACTAACTCGCGGGCGAATTCGAGTTCGACAGGACTCCATTTCGGAGAATTGCCGCAGCGGTGCAAACATATCAGTGCATTGGGTTGGTCTTCATAGGAGGTAGCTGCTACGAGCACGGAATGGCGGTAGAAGGGATCGGTGGCGGGGGAGGCGTAATCCACTGCTACTGGTTTTAAGGTGGCTAAAGTTTGAATCCACCCCGGCTGTTCGGCTGCGCGCAGTTCTAATCCCAGCATAGAAGAGTAAGCTTCTTGGCGGTACTCAGCTACTACTTTAAAAGTTTTCGATTGGAGATTTTCGATTTGAGCAGGGGAAAGCGGGAGCGAGGGATCGCTAGCTATTGACTGGTGTAATTCCCCTGCTGCAGTCGAATTTTGCTGATTTTCGGAGGCAAGGAAGGAGGAGGTTTCGAGATTTTCGCTGTCTTTTTTGTAGGAACAGATGATGCAGCGACTCGCGTTCAAAACTTGACCCAAGCTGTTAACAGTTTGTTGCCAAATTGTGTCTAAATCGAGGGTTTTGTGCAGGTTTTGAGCGATTTGGGAGATAATTTTACGGTCGATTTCCGAGTAGGGAGGGAGCGATCGACCGGGGATACGGCTCGCTGGAAGGGACATTTGTTGGCGGGCGTCCAAGGGGGAGGGCAAAGCTCGATAGAGCATGAATTCTGGGGAGTCTGGCCGTCTGTCTGTGGGTTTGTCAGACAGCAGCCTTCCCATAACTAAGACTTTTGTAGCTTTGCCGTTTGAGTCGATCGCCGGAGTGAGTGTCAAATCGAAGAGAAAATATTGTCCGCCGTGGCAAAATGGATAGCTGAAGCGTTGCGGCACGAGGGTTTCGAGCGCCCGCCGCAGGATATCGAGATAAGGCGCAGGGGGGATGGGTTGCAGGGTTTCGCTGAGGGGGCGATCGACAATTTGTTCTGCTGTAAGGTTATACTGCTCGGCTTTTTGCCAGTAAAAAGATAGATATCGACCAGAGGCGTCTTGGGTAAATACTAATTCTGCCCCTAACTCTTGAAAAAAAACTGTAGAGGCGAGGCTCGATCGCCGAAAATCTGTGTTAGAGTCCATCAGAGTAGGGGATGAAAGTAGTTCGGATTTTTGAGTCTTGAGTTTTTAATAAAGAACTCAAGACTCCCCCTTGTTTGGGGCTTCTACTGTTAATTTGTGAGTTATTAATCAATTAAAAAGTTGTTGGCTTTTTAATTAAAACATTAATCGCTCAAAACTCACAATTTGCAAAACTTTTAGGCTTCTACTATTGACTTTTGAGTGATTAATGAACTCAGAAAATGTTAAATTTTTAATTCGGAACTCAACTCAAAACTCAAAACTATTCGTTCTCAGCCGTTTTGGGTAATTTAAAGATAAAAATTAAGATTGAGAAATTAGGAATCTGCACCGATTAACTATCAAGTGTGAAAATTACGCCAAAATATGAGGCTGCGAACAACTCAAGTCGGGAAATGGCTCACCCATTTTTTCCCTCACCTAGAATAGTTCCGAGGTTGTGATTTAGCCGAGTTCACTCGCCCACCACCTGTAGCTTTAGCCACGAAATCTGCAGGAGATCGCCCGTGCGATCTAAATTTCACACCCCGCAGATTTGCGCGCGCCGTCTGGGGCGAGAGCACCTCAGTCGTTCCATTCACCACGCGGCGGCACTGGGGGGTTGCGGCGTAAACTCAGAGCCAGCTCGTCTTCCCGGCGCTCGCCTCGGAGCCACTGCTTGATTGCTGTTTCAATGACTTTGCTGGGGTCATTCGTCAAGTGCTTAATTTGGTCTAGCAGTTCAGGATCGATATGGATGGACAGTTCGACTTTTTCTGACGAACTGTGGGATGGTATTCTTGATTCGCTCATAGTTTAAAAATCCTAGTTTTAATTCTTAAGTTTCAATTCTTTTGATGACAACCGACTGGACTAGATATTGGCAGTCCCTGATTTGCACCCAACCTTTCCTCAACCGCTTAACCGCTTTCTGTACAATGAGAGAGAGAAAAGTTTTTTCCTTTTGGGTGTCCGGGCTCGATCGGACACTTGAAAGGCTAATAACTGATACTCTTGAGGTTTGCCTCAGTTGTGGTTTCATCTCAATCCCCAGTAAGAGGTTGAAGTAAGCACTCTACTCTTGCTTGTGTAATCATACAACAAAAAGTATCCTTTGCCGATTAGCTCTTCGATAAAAAACATGACTAACGTCCCTGTATCTCGCATTCGTAATTTTTCGATTATTGCTCACATCGACCACGGAAAATCGACCTTGGCCGATCGCCTGTTGCAGGCGACTGGGACTGTGCAGGCACGGGAGATGAAGGAGCAGTTTTTAGACAATATGGATCTCGAACGCGAACGCGGCATTACGATCAAGCTGCAAGCGGCTCGGATGAACTATACTGCCAAGGACGGTCAGGAGTACGTGCTGAATCTGATCGACACTCCGGGACACGTGGACTTTTCTTACGAGGTGTCGCGATCGCTCGCTGCTTGCGAAGGGGCGCTGCTGGTGGTAGACGCATCTCAAGGCGTGGAAGCACAAACCCTGGCAAATGTCTACCTTGCCTTGGGACACAATCTGGAAATTATTCCAGTTTTAAATAAAATTGACCTGCCGGGGGCAGAACCGGAACGGGTAAAAGGGGAAATTGAAGAAATTATCGGTCTGGACTGTAGCGGGGCGATTGAGGCTTCGGCTAAGGAAGGAATTGGTATAGATGAGATTTTGGAGTCGATCGTCGAATTGGTGCCGCCGCCGCAGGATACTGTTGACAAACCGCTGCGGGCGCTAATTTTTGACAGTTATTACGACCCTTATCGCGGGGTAATTGTGTATTTCCGGGTGATGGACGGAAGTGTCAAAAAGGGCGATCGGGTTTTGTTGATGGTTTCGGGTAAGGAATATGTCATCGATGAATTGGGCATTCTTTCACCGACTCAAGTTCAAGTAGACGAACTGCACGCCGGGGAAGTGGGTTATCTGGGCGCGGCAATTAAAGCAGTAGCTGATGCTCGCGTCGGCGATACGATTACTTTGGTCAAAAAGCCGGCACCGGAGCCTTGGCCGGGTTATACAGAGGCAAAGCCGATGGTTTTTTGCGGCTTGTTCCCGATCGATGCTGACCAATTTCCCGATTTGCGGGAAGCTTTAGAAAAACTCGAACTCAACGATGCGGCGCTTTCTTACGAACCGGAAACTTCGAGTGCGATGGGATTTGGTTTCCGCTGCGGTTTCTTGGGTTTGCTGCACATGGAAATTGTGCAAGAAAGACTGGAGAGAGAATACAATTTGGATTTGATTGTTACGGCTCCTTCTGTGGTTTATCAAATCACAACAATTAAAGGGGAAGTGTTAACAATTGACAATCCCAGCCACTTGCCAGATCCTCAGTATCGCGAGAAAATTGAGGAACCTTATGTGCGGGTAGAAATGCTGTCGCCGGAAACTTATGTGGGCGCGCTCATGGAACTGTCTCAAAGTCGGCGGGGCATTTTTGTGGATATGAAGTATCTGAGTCAAGGCCGAACTACGCTGGTTTACGAGTTGCCTTTGGCGGAGGTGGTGACGGACTTTTTTGACCAGATGAAATCGCGATCGCGCGGTTATGCGAGCATGGAGTATCACCTCATCGGTTATCGCGAAAATCCGTTGGTGAAAATGGACATTTTAATTAATGGCGATCCGGTTGACGCTTTGGCGATGATTGTACACCGGGATAAGGCTTATAATGTGGGCCGCGGGTTGACGGAAAAACTCAAGGAGTTGATTCCTCGTCATCAATTTAAGGTGCCGATTCAAGCGACAATTGGTGCGAAGGTGATTGCTTCGGAGCACATTCCGGCTTTGCGGAAGGATGTGTTGGCGAAGTGTTACGGCGGTGATATTTCGCGGAAGAAGAAGTTGCTGCAAAAGCAGGCGAAGGGTAAGAAGCGGATGAAGTCTGTGGGTACTGTGGATGTGCCGCAGGAGGCTTTTATGGCTGTGCTGAAGCTCGATCGAGATTCGTAATCTGTGTGGTTTTTTGTCAGGAACAGGCAAGATGCCTGTTCCACAAAGAGTCTGTTTTTTGTAGTGGTTTGCAGTCATCTAGAACAGGCAAGATGCCTGTTCCACAAAGAGTCCGTTTGATTGTGGCATTTTGTCAGGAACAGGCAAGATGCCTGTTCCACAAAGAGTCTGTTTTTTGTAGTTGTTTGCAGTCATCTAGAACAGGCAAGATGCCTGTTCCACAAAGAGTCTGTTTTCTTGTGGGATGGGCATCTTGCCCGTCCCTGTGGGGGCCCAGAATATGGCTGCAGCGTCAGTGGCGATCGCCCCCTCGCATCACAGCTTACTACAAGTTAAACAAGAATGCTTTGTTGCAACTCGCGCTGAATTTCATCTACAACTTTGCGATCGCTCAAATCGCGATGCCACCAGTGGCTACAGCCATTTTGACAATATTTGCAGTACCTGCGGGCATCGGCAATTGCCAATAAACTCATTAACAGGAAAAAGGTTTTGATAAATTCTGAGGGCGGGAGTTTCAAAAGCTTTGCCATTTGTTCTTTTAATCGCCCTCTACTCAGCAACACACAAGGGGTGTAAGTTGGGCGAAGTTTTGATTTGGCAATAGCTAGGGAAACATCTTCTTCTCGCGCCCCTGCTTGGATTGTCATGTAGGATAGCCGCTGCAATATTTCCTGCTGGTCTTCGGTTGGGAAGCTTAAAAACCAGTTTTTTGCATCTTCTTGGCTAATTAATTCTTGTTGAATATTATTGATTGTAATTTCATCGGCTAGATTCATTTGCCTCTCCTAAGTCGGGCTTAAATATAACGTGAGGTTCTCCGTCATAATTTCTCAAATAGAATCAGGAACAATATGACAGCGCAGCCACTCAGTAAATTCATCGCGGGCGATCGCGCTTGATGTGACTTGTAATATAATTTGTTCTTGCTCTTCCACAGGTGCAGAAATCTCAAAGCCATTCAAAACTAGAAAGACTTCCATTGCTGCGTGACCGATGCGTTTGTTACCATCTAAGAAAGGATGATTTTTAATCAACGCAAATCCAAGGGCTGAAGCTTTTTCCACGATAGTTGGGTAAAGTTCCTCCCCGCCAAACGTCATGCGCGGCTGAGCTAAAGCTGACTCTAAGGCTCCTAAATTAGCGATGCCAAATGCTCCGCCCGACTGCTCGATAATGCGCCGATAAAGTTCTAAGATTTCTGTTAAAGTTAGATAGCGCATTACGCGAGCTTTTGGTAGAGTTCAAAATTCTTTTTGAGGACGTATTCCATAGCATTTTGGAAGGATGTTTCTGGTGGTGCGAGTAAGTTTTCAGCGCCCGCAAGCAGTAATGCTTCTAGGGAAACGCCGAGGCGGTTGGCGGTTTCTTGGAGCTTGTGGAGGCGATCGTCTGGAATTGTGATGGTAATGGTTTGCATTCTGTTTGTGGCTGTGACGATACTCTGAGTTTAGCACGTCAACTGTCTGAGCAGGAGTTAGGGTTTTTAAAAGAGCGATCGCACTTTTGGAGCAAAAGGGCGATTCCCTACGGGATAGCTGCGCTTCACGCCCTTGACGAAACAAATTGGTTGAGCTAAACTAAAATTTAGTTTAAATTGCTTATAGTAGATGCACATAATCAGCTACCGACGGGTGCGTGAATACAGCGAAACTCATGCTGATTGCGGGGAAGCTTTGGATAACTGGTTTAAAATTACTAGCAAGGCTAAATGGTCTAACTTAATTGAGGTACAATCTGTTTTTCCTAAAGCCGAAGCTGTTGGGGGGTTTACAGTTTTTAATATCAAAGGTAATAATTATCGATTAATAGTTAGTATTGATTATGAAAGCCAATTAGTTTATATCAAATATATTCTCACCCATGCTGAGTATGATAAGGAGAAATGGAAAAATGACCCTTACTTTTAATCCAGATAAATACAAAGAGTTATTGTCTCAGTACCAGCCTAAAATAATTAGAAATGAAGCGGATAATGAGAAAGCTCTGGCTATGGTGGAAGAGTTGATGCACCAGCGCGATCGCACTCCTGAAGAAAATGAGTTATATGAATTGCTGATTGTATTGATTGAAAAATTTGAGCAGGAATATTACGCACCAGGAACCACAGCAACGCCTCATTCAATACTGCTGTTTTTGATGGAACAAAGAGAGTTACAACCTGCTGATTTGGTAGGAGTCATTGGATCTGAAAAAAGAGTGTCTGAAGTCGTTAATGGCGAGCGAGATATTGGTAAAGAGTTGGCATTGATTCTGGGGAGTTTTTTTCATGTAGAGCCGAGTTTGTTTTGTAATTAAGGGAAGTGAAATCATTTCGATTTAATTCAGAATTGTATGTGATGAAGTTCTGTAGGGGCGGGTTCACCAACAATATCTAACAAGTACCAACAATCTGAATAAACCCGCCCTCACCCAACAGTAAATCGCAATCTACCTCTTTGTCGATCGCACTTTTGGAGCTTAAGGGCGATCGCACTTAATTACGAGATAGCCGAAGCAGGAGCAATTTCGCGGAGTGGCATCAGGAATTCTTGCTTTTCTTCGAGGGTGATATAGCCACCATTTAGAGCCATTTCCATAAGTTGTTCGACAAATTCCTTTGACTCTGTTATGACTTGAGTTTTATTCAGTTCAAAATGTTGATTTCTGGATTTTAGGGTAAACTGGTTTGGAGATAAATATCCAAATTTTTTTAAATTACAGCTAATTCGATCCTTGGCTAAGGGCTGTAATTCCAGAGTGATGCAAACACTTTCAACAAATTCTATGTTGATGGGTTTTCCTTGGGATAACTCACTCAGTTTTTTGGGGAGTTCATCTTCTAGCAGCATACAGATATCGGGGTCTAAAAAAACGTTTAGTTTTTCTTCACCGATTTCTATTGAGACTAGATGGTCGCATTCAAAGCAAAAGAGTTTTAGCCCTAATTCAAAATGTGAAAGTTCTCCTAATGAGTCATCTGGTGGCTCAGCATATTTTTCGCAATTAGGTTCTTCTATGTGGATTGTAAAAATGCTATATTTATTCATCTTCATCGCTCCTATTTAATGAGGACAGCGTGGCATTATTGAGAAAGTGATTTTTTTCCACTAGGTATGGGCGATCACACTTTGGGGAGAAAGGGCGATCGCTTCTATTAATAAATAGAATGTGACCTCTTCTTTAAGGGCAAGATGTTGGAGTATATTCGCCAATGTCATCTATTAAAAAATTATCATTGTTGAGTACAAGAGTACAATCTCTGTATTCACACGCTTGTGGTCTACCATCTTTAAAAGAATAACGCAACCAAACTTTTATTTTGGCTCTAGTAGGCGATTTTTCTTTAGTCTCCATGTCAGTGACTTCGATAGAATTAAAATTGCTAACAAATGTTTTTTGATTGTCTGCATCTGTTGAACTGTATTTTTTCCTGAAATTATCAGTTGTAAATTTTTTCCCGGCTGCCTTATTATCTTTTGTGGTCAGTTCATAATAATTCTTGAGAGTTTGCTCAGGTGTTGAACTCACCGGAGTATTTGTTGCAGGTGTTGAACTCACCGGAGTATTTTTGGAAGGTAAGACTTCAATATTAATTGTGTAGTCTGACTGATTCGGTGCAGAAACTTCAATAATATAATCTCCATCACTAGGCAGTTGACCCTGCCATTGGGTTCCGGCCTTTACAGCATTACCAATTGCTTGACCGTTAGGAGAAATAATTGCCACATTAATATCTCCCTGCTTGATTTGCACAGTCATGGGCTGTCCGCTACCGCAGTTTAGTACGTAGCGCTTTCTTTGATTGGCTGTGACGGTATTACTAATTGTTTCTGCTGTAGTACCTTTTTTAAAGATTACTTGTTCTGTTGAAACCGAGGGTGTAGGTGAAGTAGTTTGCGATCGTACTTCTTCTTTAGGGATTGAGTTAGGTTTAGCTTCAGATTGTTTTGCTTTGTTTGCATGAGTGAGAAATGCAGGAAAATTTGTAGTTTCTTCCTTAATAGCACTCGTATCTAGCTGAGATTTCAAGTTCCAGTATCCTAAACCTCCAAGCAAAAATATTACCCCAACTATAATCCACTTTGTTTTTGGTTGTCTCAATTTGGCGAGTGCAAGTGTTAGTTTAAACTTGATATATGCAATGCCTGATCTTGGTGTACGATTAGGTGATGGAGTTGCACTAGGAACGGGATTGTTAGGAGTCCATAAAGTCGAACTTGATGTTTGTGTGGGATGAGGTGACTGAGTTGCACTAGGAACGGAACTTTTGATATTCCATACAGTCGAACCTGATGTTGGTGTAGAATTAGGTGGCGAAGTTAAACTAGGAATGGAACTTTTGGGAGTCCATACAGTCGAACCTGATGTTGTTACGGGATGAGGTGATGGAGTTGCACCAGGAATTGGACTTATGGGAGTCCAAATTTGAGTTGGAGGAGTCAAAACAGCGTCGAGAGAAGGAATTTTATTAAAGTCTGTTAGCTTACAAATTCTTTTGAACTCATCAGCTAACTGTGAAACATTGGGAGATAGCTGAGATAGTGTCTGAAAAACTTGGGCTTGGTCAGGGTTGCGAAAATCATTTTTAGAGAACAACAAGCGCTCTGTTTTGTCTAGCTTATAATTCTGCCAAAGTTTTGGGTTCTCTGCAATTGCAATAATTGATATATAAATAACCAGTTGCGAAAAAAAATCTATTTCAAGACACTGCTTTTGTATGTTGTCTCTTAAAGGATGCTGATAACCATCAAACCCTTTACTTTCGTCATCAATACTGTTACCATCTACAGCAAAGTAAAGACTATCGTAGTCAATTAGTTTGAGGGTGACACCATTCCTGTCATCAACTAAGATATTGCCATGCTGTAAATCTCCGTGAGCGATTCCTTGAGTCAGTAAGTCTTTCGATAACCTAACCCAAGCTTGAACCAAAAGATCTAATTTATTCTTATTGTTAAGGTTGTCTTGGATAAAACTTTTTAAATCCTTACCCTCCACCCATTCCATTTTTACAATTGGGTAGGAGATGCCATCAACCCTGATTCCTTGATTGAGAAAGCTACATTCAACAAAGTAAGATGAACAACCTATATTTTGGAGACGGCTGGAAACTTTGCTGTAGTGACTGGCTACACTCGATGTGCTTTGAAGAAAACATCTGACAGCCCACAGCCTTTTCGGGTTGAAAGTTTCATACTTAAAAACACACGCACAACCACCTGCTGCTGTCCATAAGTTTTGCATACCTTGAGGGTGAGGGTTATATATTTTGACAGCTTGACCATTAGCTAAAATAGGATCGAGGTTTTTAAATGCAATTTGTGGATGAGAAATTGCACTATAATATTTAGTTATTGTTGGATAAAGCGTCCGATTTTTTGACATAATATTACTTTTTATTATAAGTTAAATTTAATCTTTACCCACCAGGCATTCGGGAATGTTTTTGATTCTTTCTTAAGCTGAAATAATGGATACCTTCCTGGCAAAAGGTAGCCTACAAAGTCTCCTTCTTGTAGGGAAATATTTTTTGGTTCCGGCGTACTTTTAAAAAGAGGAAGAGGCGTACTATCATTAGGGATTACTAGCTCTTCTCCGTTGGTTTTTGGGAGATATTTAATATATGCTAGTGGTACAAGAACCCAGAGTTCTTTTGAATTTCCAGACTCAGGCTGCTTTTTCCATAAATAACCTATAGGCTGATTAGAAGTTTTATCAACATCATAGATAGGGATTCTTTGATGTGAAGTAAAAGATGAATAATTGTTATCACTTGATAATTCAAATGAATTAGACGGTGATTTAGATGCTGAATTACGAGTAGAAATATTTTTATTTAAAAATATGACTACAAATAATATTGATACTATCAAAATTAGTGCTGTTGCCAATAATAGCAATAATCTTAATTTTGGATTTTTTGCAGTTATCTTCTGATTTTGAGATGAGTTATGATGATTTTCTTCAATTTTTATTGAATAATTATTTTGGGACAATGTTAAATGTCCCTCTCTAGATAAGGAATTATGGCTTACCTTTACTTCAGATATTTTAACAACGATTCTGCAAAGTGTTGTATCATCATTTTTAATAAGTCCTTCGTGCCGAATATGCTGTATGAATTCAGCAAATTCTTTTTGATTTGTTATTGAAATCAATTTTCTCCACTGACTCCCCCCCTTCTCTAAATCTTTGAAAATCCATTCTGCTAAAGCATCGGTTGCCAAAAAAAAGATATCATCTTTATCACAAACAGAACTCGTATAGATTGGTTCCGAAAAGTTGTATTCAGGAAGACTCTGGAAGCAGTCAGTTACTGTATGAAAATCTTCGGATTTTTTAATTGGAAATGAAATAGGCTGATCGGAGTTAGCTTTGATTTGGAATAAGCAACTATCACCAATTGCTAAAGCTTCCCAAGTCTTTTGTTTGCCTTGATTTGTTGGGTAAAGTTTAAGACCCACAAAAGTAGCTGAACCACAATTTTTTTCTTTGGAACCCTTAGCATACCAAGGAAGGTTTGGATCTGTTCTTATCTTGATTGAATATTGTCTCCACTGTTCTTGCAAAGGTTTTAACCATTCTTTCCAGTGCCTGTTGATAGTATTTAATTCTTCATTATGTTTGCAAAAATTTTCAACCAGAAGATCGGCCCATTCTCTAGCCAAAAAAGATGTAGATGCTCCATCGGCGATTGCAGCTAAGTTACTATCTAAACTTTTATTATAGGCATCTTGAATCTCTTCTGTTTTCTCACCTATTTTGGGTAATGTAAAGAAGTCTATCTCGTTCTGGTTGTGATTTTGCACTTTGCCACCATCTAGCTTTATAAAATGAATACCTAAAGGATTAAATCCAGCTATTACTGTAACTTAGCCCTAGTGCCAATATCCAACAAGCGAATCATTGTTTCAGCATCAGCATTATACACAAATCCTCTTACACCCGGTGTTGGCTGATAGCCGACTGCTCCTGCACGCTCGCGCATGACAGGTGGTAACTCGCTAGAGATATCAAATAAGAATTTGGCATTGTTATCTCCCTGCGGCAACTCATTGGTTGAAGCCGGAAGTTCTATCTTGGCAGCTTTGCTTTCAGAGATGTGACTATTAAGAATCAAGGTATTCCCATCACTTGTTTCTAGTTGAGCTAGTTTCAAAGCAGCAGTTTTTGCTCTAGCTTGATCGTTCGGCTCACCGTCAGTAATGTTAATCACTATCGGTGGAAAGCTCGCCTGATGAGTTTTAGTCCAGCTATCTACTAGCTTATAAGCTTCTTCAAAAGCCTCTGCCATTGGCGTTCCACCTACAGCATGAGGCTCAATCCAAACTGGAAATTGCTCATCAACTTCTACCAGTCCTCCAGCACCGTCAGAAATTTTCATTTTTAAGGTATTGACCTTGAGACAGTTTTGTGCCAACTCTTCCATCGTCACTACTGACTTAGAAGCCAAGTTACCTGAGAAAGCGTTGATAGCTGTGTCCCCAGATTTACCATAGGTTAATACTGAAATATCGCAACGATTTTTGATGGTCTGACCAGCCGTACAAGCCAGACCCATCTCTCTTATCACCCGGTTGACAGCCTTGGCACACTCTTCGGCTTTGGAGCCTCCTGTTGATCCACCAAATCGTCCCGACATTGAGCCGGATTGGTCAATTAAAATTACGACATATCCTGGATATTCGCTGCTGAGTGATTGATTGTATGCCATATAGCAATCCTAAATGATTTGTGAACTAGAATTTTTTGGTGAATCGTAAAGAAAGCACAGAATATAGATAGAAGAAAAAACGTTCATAACTAATTTAGGATTGTTATAGCTATAATTTCTCCAAATGTAGGATGAATCCCTGCTAATTGACTGTATTTAGTAAATTGGGCGCAAATGCTAAATAATAACAGACGAACTAGCTACTAATCGTCATCTAGCTCAACCTCAACCTCGGGATCTCGCAAATCTCGTGGCAGCCATGACTGGCTTAACTTTTGCTGAACGTTTCCAATCGGTACAGTACCACGGACAAAAAGAGATTCCATACCTCTAACCTGCTCTTTTGACGTTTCTAAATACATAAAATAAAGAGCATTTACTCTCTCCATTCTTCTGTCCTTATTTTTCTTTTGTTCCAGCCTTTGTTCGATGTATTTATTTCCCCTTCCTGTAAAATGCTTTTTAAGCCTTGTCCAGATACTTGTTGTAGACATTCCAATGTATTGAACAACATAGTCATGGGTATCAGGATCTTTCATGGCGATCGCATAAATTCCAGGCCAGTTAGGTGCTTTCTCTACAGGTCTGAGGTCTATATCGCCCTTGCTGTCAAAACTGCATTCGTACCAATCGCTCCATCCCATATCTTGTTTCCTCTCTGCTTTATCTATTGTCTACCGTCATCTGCGACCAAACACAAGTCTTGCATAGCAAAGCTTTCGCCGATCGCACTCACAAACATGAGCTCAATCCCCAGAAGGCGCATTGCACCCTCCTATTTATCTATCAGGGCCACATCCACAAAATTATGCAAAACCCAGAAAATAAATTAAAAAATTTCGTTACCGCCCCAGAGACTACAACCAAAGCCCGAAGTACATCAAGTTTCAGCTTATCTCTCCTGCCAAGTCGCTAACTCTAGTCAGTGACAGCCAAAAAGCAATCTCACAAACCTTTTGACTCGCAAACAGAACCCTTTGCCTTTCACCTTTCACTTATAATAAGCTACCTCTACGTTATATTTCACAACTCACGTCAGGAATTATGTTAGACTTCCATCAGGAATTTTCTACCCCTCAATCTATGGCACCCACAAACGAGCAGTTCACCCAAGCCGCCCACCAGTGGGACTTGGAAACCCTCTACACAGACTTGGCCTCGGCTAAGGGAAAACGACTCACTCCCGTTGAAAAGCTACACTTGCGGGGGTTACTTTGTGGCTACAGTCCCAGTGAAATGGCAGAAAAGCTAGGAAAGGATGCTAAAGGCGTTGAAAGTGACCTCTGCGCTAGTATCTATAAGTATGTTAAAGGTCTGATCGGCAAGTGTAATGAAAAGATAGGTAACTGGAGAAATATTGCTGAATGGCTTGAGGAAGCTGGATATAAAACTAAGCCACCTGCTAAATTCCCTATTCAAGACGGTTTATCTGAAAATAGTAAAGTCAATGTAACTAATATAACTTTTGAGAACAATCAAATAAAAATTGGTGTATACCTACAAATAACTGTACCGCTACCTTCAGAATTGTCAATACAAAATCTAGACATCAACGATAACAACGGTAACTAAAATTTTGCCACAATTCAACAGATTGGTAGCGTGAAGCGACTAAAATCAGGAAGGGCGATCGCACGTTTACCCGATCGCGCGGGGCGATCGCACACTGCATTTCTCACAAAAGGGCGATCGCGCTTCTATTGTGCTATGATTCGATCGGAGCATCAGTGACTAAAAACAATAGCAAGAATTACCATTCAAATTCGCGACGAACTAGCGATTGCGATCGATAAATAGTAGTAGGTATTGCTAGTGCAACGTAACGCATCAGTCATAGATTAGAATAGAATAGAGACAAACGTGCAATCCCCCCGAACTGCAATAAAACAATAGCCAGCCGATCTTTACCTATGAGTATCACCCTCACCCCCGAACAAGAACAACTCATCCAAGCCCAACTCGCTAGCGGGCGCTATACCAACGTTACCGAAATCATTGCTGACGCGCTACGGCTGCTGGAAAAACGCGATCGATACAATCGCTGGGTAGAAGAAGTTTGCGCCAAAATCGACATCGCCGCCACACAACTCGATCGCGGTGAAGGAGTGGATGGTGAAACGGCGATCGCTCAAATCCGAGCCAAATTTCACAAAGCTCGATCGGTATAATCCTTGATGAGCCAATATATCATCTCACCTGAAGCGATTCGCGACCTTGACGAAATCGCAGACTATTTCGTCGCACGCAACGTTGAAGCAGGCGAACGATTCATCGATGAATTCACTAAAAAATGCCGCTACTTGACACAATTTCCTCTGATGGGACGCAGTTATAGTCAACTTCGCCCCTACTTGCGCGGTATTCCTGTGCAAAACTACATTATCTTTTACCGCATCGCGAACGATGGAATTGAAATTATGAGAATTATCAGAGGCGATCGGGATTTAGAAGCTTTTTTTGAAGAGAATGGAGCATAGGTTAGGAATCAAATGACTGAAGAAGAACTCCTTAAGTTATATGAAAAAATTGATGCAGGTGTGAAAGTAGCAATTGCCGAAGCATATGAAAAACACTGCAGACTAGGACAATCAATTAGTATCTGGCGTGATGGTAAAATCGTGAGTATAACTGCTGCTGAGATTCCACCGCTATCCAATAACGACACTATATAATTATAATTGCCGTCGTCTATTGTGCTACCATTCAATGAGAGCGTCAGTGAGTAAAAAAATGGCAAAAATAACCCTTCAAATTCCCGACGAACTAGCACTGCGGCTAGATACTCTCAAAGATGAGTTACCACAGATTTTGATGCTGGGATTGAGGGAAGTCGAAGCCAATCCTTCAAGCGGATTTTCTGGACTCACGAAGATATTAGAATTTATAGCAAGTTTACCCTCGCCACAAGAAATATTAGCCCTGCGTTTATCCGACGATCTTCAAGCTGAAATCGATACTTTATTAGAGAAAAACCGCACGGAAGGACTCACGCCGATCGAGCAGCGTTTGTGGCAGCAATACGAATTTGTCGAACATTTAGTACGCATTGCCAAAGCGCAAGCCCTGCTGAAACTGAGCGAGGCAGCATGAGTAAAACCTACGTTTCAGCTAGTCTGCGACGAATGGTATGCGATCGCGCCAACGGATACTGCGAATATTGTTTAATCCCAGAAACACTCGCCCTCTCGTCTCATCAAATAGACCATATCATTGCAGAAAAACACAGTGGCGAAACAGTTGAAAATAATCTCGCTTTGTCTTGCTCAATTTGTAACAAAAATAAAGGCAGCGACATTGCCTCGATCGCTCCAGAAACAGATGAAGTGGTTCGACTTTACAACCCTCGAAAAGATAGCTGGGAAGACCATTTTTAACTTCAAACTGAAAGTGGTACAATCGAACCTCTAAGTGCGATCGGTCGAGTCACTGTGCGTTTATTGCAGGTTAATCGTGCAGAATGTCTGACCGAACGTAAGCTATCAATCAAAATTCGATCGTTAACAAAACCCAATTAAGCGATCGTGTTCAAGCCACACCATAACCTCTATATTGAATTTGAGCTAGAAGACTATGAGTAAAAGTTGAAGCGCAATTATGCCAAATATTTACATTATTTGCGGCCCTAACGGTTCAGGTAAAACGACAGTTTCCCTGAGATTATTACCTGATTTTTTAGAATGTTTTGAATATGTCAATGCAGATGCGATCGCCGCCGGGATGTCCCAATTCAATCCAGAGTCAGTCGCCATCCTCGCAGGACGCTTAATGATACAAAGACTGCGGACTTTATCAGACTCTGGCACTGATTTCGCTTTCGAGACAACTTTAGCAGCTCGTAACTTTGCTCGATTCTTGAGCAACTGTAAAACCAAAGGCTACACAATCAACCTGATTTACTTCTGGCTGCAATCCCCAGAAATGGCAATTGAACGGGTGCAACAACGGGTGGAAAGTGGTGGACATTCTATTCCGGAAGATGTCATCCGCAGGCGATACGATCGCGGACGCAGAAACTTAACTTCATTATACTTACCATTGTGCGATAGCTGGATAGTCTATGATAATTCTAGAGATACTATCCGACTAATTGCTGAAGGAAGTGCGGAAGGGGAAACCCTAATCTCTGACCGTGAAACTTGGAATCGCATTATAAATTAGTAAAATGACTGAAAAAAGACTTGTCAAGTTATCCGATCGCATTGACGCAGGTGTCAAAGCAGCCATCGCCGAAGCAATTGAAAAACACCGCAGACTAGGACAATCAATTAGAATCTGGCGTGACGGTAAAATCGTGACGTTAACTGCTGCTGAGATTCCACCAAGAGCAGACAGCGATACTGCTTTTTAGCCTTGAGAAATCGGGTTGTTTACGGAAATACTTCATTGACGCTTTAACAGTCGCGAACAACCCGGTTTTTTGGGTATTTATGCGTAAACCCTTACATAACTAAACACAGAAGCTAGCGCATAACAAACAACCAATAATCCTTAACTCAAAACAGAATTATTGTCAACAGTATTTTTGCGGAAATATTAAAAGTTAAATAAAAATTGCTACCCACATTTGCGAATTATAGCACTTTGTTCAAAGTATTGGGAAATGCTAAGTTAATTAAAGATTTGATGAAAGTGACGCATAAGTCTTTACATTGTCGATCGCAATTTTGTTATTCTATTAGAAAGTTTCATTCGAGCGACTGAATTTTTGTACTCCAGTCCTACCCCTAAACAGAACGGCAGTTTCCACAATGAGAATTTTAGTCACAGGCGGTGCGGGTTTCCTCGGTTCCCACCTAATCGATCGCTTAATGGCCCAAGGACATGAGGTAGTCTGCCTGGATAATTTTTACACCGGGACTAAACGCAATATCCTCAAATGGCTGGACAACCCGTATTTTGAGCTGATCCGCCACGACATCACGGAACCGATTCGGTTAGAAGTAGATCAGATTTACCATCTGGCTTGTCCCGCTTCCCCAATACACTATCAGTACAACCCTGTCAAGACAATTAAAACAAACGTCATCGGTACGATGAATATGTTGGGATTGGCTAAACGGGTAAAAGCAAGATTCTTTCTGGCTTCCACTTCCGAAGTGTACGGAGATCCTGACGTACATCCACAAACAGAAGATTATCGCGGCAACGTTAATTGTATCGGGATCAGATCGTGTTACGACGAAGGGAAGCGAGTAGCTGAAACCCTATCTTTTGATTACCACCGTCAAAATGGTGTAGACATTCGAGTTGTGCGAATCTTCAATACCTATGGCCCGCGGATGTTGGAAAATGACGGCAGAGTAGTGAGCAATTTTATTGCTCAAGCTTTGCGGAATCAACCGCTGACAGTATACGGCGACGGTTCCCAAACGCGGAGTTTTTGCTACGTTTCTGATTTGGTGGAAGGATTTATTCGTTTGATGAATAGCGACAAAATCGGGCCGATGAATTTGGGGAATCCCGGCGAATACACTATATTGGAACTGGCCCAAAAAATTCAAAACACGATTAATCCAGGGGCAGAAATTATCTTTAAACCGCTGCCGGAAGACGATCCAAAACAGCGACAACCGGATATTACTCGTGCTAAAACTTGGTTGGGGTGGGAGCCAACTGTGCCGCTGGATCAAGGTTTAGAGTTGACTATCAAGGATTTTCGCGATCGCATCGAGGGAAACCAAAAGTAGAGAGTGGGAGAGGGGGAGACTGGGAGAGGGGGGGATGGGAAAAAGATTCCCAATTCCCGATTCCCAATTCCCAATTCCCAATTCCCCATTCCCAATTCCCGATTCCCAATTCCTACCTGATTTATTTACTAGCTTTGAGGACATTTGTATGCAAGTTTGCGTCATCGGTACAGGATATGTTGGCTTAGTCACCGGCACTTGTTTGGCCCACATCGGCCACCACGTGATTTGCGTAGACAACAACGAAGAAAAAGTTAAATTAATGAAGTCGGGACAGTCGCCTATTTTTGAACCTGGACTGTCTGAATTAATGTCCTCTGCATCTGCGTCGGGCAATCTAGAATTTACTTCGGATTTAGCTGCAGGAGTGTCTCACGGGGATATTTTGTTTATTGCCGTGGGGACGCCTCCTTTGCCTACTGGGGAAAGCGATACTCGCTACGTGGAAGCGGTTGCTCGTGGAATTGGAGCTCACCTCGACGGCGATTACAAAGTAATCGTAAACAAATCTACAGTGCCCATCGGTTCCGGGGACTGGGTGCGAAGAATTGTACTAGACGGTTTAGCAGAACGTCAAAAACCTCACAGCGGTGACGAGGTTACTGGTGAGGAAGTAGCAGCAAAAAAAGGTGTTCAATTTGATGTGGTTAGCAACCCAGAGTTTTTGCGGGAGGGCTGTGCTGTTTTCGATACTTTTAATCCCGATCGCATTGTTCTCGGCAGCAACTCTCGGCGGGCTATGGATATGATGCTACAGTTATACCGGCCGATTGTCGATCGCAAGTTCGCAGAAAATCAGTCTTTGCCGGAAGTTCCTGTGGTGATGACTGATATCAGTTCAGCAGAGATGATTAAGTACGCAGCTAATGCTTTTTTGGCTACGAAGATTAGCTTTATTAATGAAGTTGCTAATATTTGCGATCGCGTCGGTGCAGATGTTAGTCAAGTGTCCCGAGGTATCGGTTTAGATTCACGGATTGGCAACAAGTTTCTGCAAGCTGGCATTGGTTGGGGCGGTTCTTGTTTCCCCAAAGATGTCTCAGCTTTAGTTCACACTGCTGACGATTACGGTTACGAGGCGCATTTGCTGAAAGCGGCAGTGGAAGTGAACCAACGCCAGCGGTTCATTGCTATTGAAAAGTTGCAGCACGTTTTGAAGATTCTCAAAGGTAAAACTGTCGGACTTTTGGGTTTGACTTTCAAGCCGGATACTGACGATTTGCGGGATGCTCCAGCGCTGATTTTAATCGAGAATTTGAATCGGTTGGGAGCGAAAGTTAAAGCTTACGATCCGATTGTTTCTCAAACTGGGATGCGTCACGGTTTGTCGGGAGTTTTGGTAGAAACTGACCCGGAAAGACTGGCAGACGGTTGCGATGCTTTGGTTTTGGTGACTGACTGGGAACAGTTTCGCAATTTAGATTACGATAAAATGGCCAAGTTGATGAACCATCCGGTGATGATTGATGGCCGCAATTTCTTAGACAAGAAGGCTTTAGAAGCGGCTGGTTTCCAATATGTGGGAATTGGAAGGTAAAGAAGAGTTTTGATCGGAATCTCTATTTCGTAGGGTGCGCCGAAGCGCACCTTACATTTATCTTCCTAGTGGCAAACAATGGGAGCATCTCATATTTGCAAAAACACTTCTTTCTTCTTCCTTCTGACTCTTTTCTCCTGGCTCCTGACTCCTGACTCCTAATTCCAATTTCGAGCTTTGCTGCTTTCATTGAGATGCTCCCGCCAACAATTGCGGGTTTACCCGCCCCGCCTGCTTTAAAAATTTTCCATCAATGCTTTTTCTTGAGCGTAAACATCTCGTAGCTGTTGCAGCGCTGAGGCAGAAATTACCGATTTAACTGTAGCGACTAATTTACCCCACTCAAGTAAGCTGTCAACTGAAACAGCCGTTTTGAAGTTGTACGTATAGAATTTAGTCCAAAATTCTGGTGCTTGTGTCCGTTTCCAGCGTTTGTACCAGGCGACAAAATCTTGAGCACAGGGCGGTTTTACTTCTAGGATTGGGGGGAAATCGGCGTAGCTGACAAATCGACTCAGGCCTTTGGCATGAACGTACACTACGTTGTGGCAGCATTCGATCCGGTATATCTGTTCTGGTGATATGTTGAACAGGAGTGCTACTGTTTCTTCTGTGACAAATCTCGATCGCGGATTGACGATCGACGATTTGTGAATAATTTTTGATTCGCCGATCGCTGACGATCTTAGCTGATTTTCTGATATCATTGTAGTTGCATCTGGTGGTAGTAGGTAAATCTATCTCTGCTAAGTGCGATCGACAGAAATAATCGGTCGGGATTAATTTTAACTGGCGCTCGTCTTTAGTTTCGTTGACTCCGCCGCAAAACGGAGACAAGCCCCGACTTCTGCCATGAGAGGCGCAAAATTTTCGACCAACGTTCAAGCTCCCAGATTCATCTTTAGAGTCAATCTAAAATCTCAAATCTAAAATCTAAAATCGAATGACCGGGGCGATCGCTTTTTGATATATTATACTAAATCCAAAATTTTGTAAATAGTGAATATGAGCAAAGGCTTAGTAAGGTTGCGGGTTCGAGAGTTGGCGGCCGAGAAGGGATGGACGCTCAAGGAGGTTGCGGAGCGATCGGGCGTGGGCTACAGTACGATTAGCAATTATGCCCGTTCTCAGGGTATGGCAATGGTTGACTTTGCAGCAGTTCACAAGCTGGCTCGAACTTTTGATGTGATGATTGAGGATTTCGTGGTAATCCTAGAAAAATAGTTGAACGTTTTGCCTAAATTCAATGTTTGAGCGATCGACTTTTGATCGGACGATCGAAGTTTTGATGTGATGATTTTAGCATAGGTCGATCGCCCGCAACCAAAGTCGATCGCCTATCATTGAAATAACCCGCTTGCAGCCTGAAATTAGGAGAACCGTCAAATGCTAGATGCTTTGCTATTGGGAGGTCTTCTCAAGGTCGCTTTCGATGGGATAGTGGGCACTCAAGCCAATGATGCAGTCAAGCACCTCTGTTTGAAGGGAGTAAAGAATGTATCACGAAATGGTAAAATTGTCAATCACGATTTAGAAAAAGCGCTGAAACGTTCTTTCCTGAAAGCTCAGCAACAAATCGCCTCAGAATGTTATAAAGAATTGGTTGAGCCGTCTCGCAGGGCTTCTAAAGCAATCGTTATTTACTTGCCTCAAAACCGTCCTTATTTAGAATGGCTAGATAAGAAGAATAAGCAGTTAAAATCTGAATTAAACCAGGTTAACAAAGAAACAGCCCCTTCTGGGATTCCCATAGAAGGTTTAGATGAGATAGAATTGCTGCTAAGTTCCAGAAACGAGTTAAGCCAAAATCGCTTTCAAGAAGTTGAAAGTAAACTGCTGGAAATTGCACTAAAAGATTGTGAAGTCACACTTTATCAAGCTAAATTAAAGGAAAATTTGTTTAGCTTAGTATCAGCGTACTTTGCCGAGGAAATCAAGGACAATGAAAAGGTGTTCCAGATTTTTACAGCGCAAACTTTAACGCGGAATGATACCAAAACCGCCGAAACTCACGCTTTAATGGAACAGCTAAAGGCTTTGCTTGAGGAGATAGTTGAAAAGAGCCAGATTGCTTACGTGCCGATTGACTGGCAAGCTATTTGCCAGCAGATATTAGACGAGAAAGAACAGCAGCGACTGAGTAGCAACCAGCTAACTTTTGGCAACCATGAAATAGATGATGTTTATGTGCCGCTGGGACTGGTGGAACGGCAGAAAGTGACTCAGCGACGCGAGGATGTTGCGGCTGAGGAAGGTTCGGATTTATACCGGGAAAAGGAAGTTACTCAAAAATTTGAACACAGCGAGTTTCTTGAGCAAGTTATTCAGCAAGGAAGTAGCCCTAAAAGTAATGGCAAGCGGTTAGGAATTATTGGAGAATCGGGGGCTGGAAAAACAACGCTGTTGCGGCAGATTGCGAATTGGGTAGCGGCGGGCATTCCCGAGGCAATTGTAATTTGGGTATCCTTGGCGGATTTGCAGGGGAAGGAATTAGAGCCGTATTTATTTGATAATTGGCTGTTGGCGGCTATTAAGAGAATTGGGAAGGCTGAGGCGACTGCGGAAATTAAGGATGATTTTTTAGCACAGTTTAATGCTGAGCGCGTTTGGTTGGTGTTGGATGGGGCGGATGAGATGGCTGTCGGAGATGAAAATCCTTTGGCGGAAATTCAGCGGCAAATTAGAACCGGCGGCTGCATTCAAAAGGCGCGAATTGTGCTAAGTTGTCGGCAGAATGTTTGGGATGCGATCGGCACTGCGTTAGATACTTTTGATACTTATCGCACTCTGGAGTTTTCCTATCCCGAACAAGTGGAAATATTTATCGATAAATGGTTTCGATCCCCCCCTAACCCCCCCTTAAGAAGGGGGGGGACAAGAGAAGACAGGGATACTCTTACTACCCCATTTTTAACTGAGGAGATAGGAGAAGAGGAAACTCCGGCTCCCCCCTTCTTAAGGGGGGCTGGGGGGGATCTAATTCCCTCCTTCCCAACAGAAGAAACTCTTACTCCCCCCTTATTAAGCTATGCTTTATAAGGATCTTTCTTAACAAGAAAGTTGACAAAAATAAACATCTATGATGTTAAACGAT
>NZ_JAUBTL010000002.1:78838-244878 GCF_036702475.1 Microcoleus sp. D2_18a_B4 | reverse complement strand
AAATTGGAATTAGGAGTCAGGAGTCAGGAGCCAGGAGAAAAGAGTCAGAAGGAAGAAGAAAGAAGTGTTTTTGCAAAGATGAGATGCTCCAGAAACGGAAGAGACAGATGAATCATTCCGAATAGGAATTAGGAGTCAGGAGTCAGGAGCCAGGAGAAAAGAGTCAGAAGGAAGAAGAAAGAAGTGTTTTTGCAAAGATGAGATGCTCCAGAAACGGAAGAGACAGATGAATCATTCCGATGCCAACGGATTTGATAGAAAACAAAGATTCACCTTGGTCGTTGAATTAGCCATAGTTCTCTCAAAATTATTAACGAGGATTTTGCACTTTTCTATCCAAGAATTTCATATCATGTCCGCTCGATTAACCATAATATCCCGGTCGGGCGAGTTTTTGAGATTGTCAATTATTGGCAGGTATTATTGGTGAACTCGCACCTAAAAAAATCGCGGTTCCTCGACCGGACATGATATCAGTTGTGAATTTCTTATTTAAGCAGCCGCAATTTTAACCACCCGCAATTTCAAGCACTATTTTACCGGTTACTGAGCCTGTTTCTAACAGTTCGTGAGCGGCTTGCGCTTCTTCGAGAGGGAAAGTTTTGCTGACGTGAATTTTTAGCAAGTTGCGATCGCACAAACGAGCACACTTCTGCAAAATATGAGCCTGCTGTTCCTGTTCTTCCACCAAACCTTCCAGCATCGGTGTCAACATTAATTCCAGACTAATTCTCAGATTCCGCATTCTCGCTGTTTTCAAATTGCCCAAAGCCGGATCGGGTTCCAAAATTGTTACCAAATCTCCATAAAATCGAACAGCCGGAATAGTTTGGTAAAAAGTTTCTCCCCCGACTGTATCGAAAGCCAAATCAACTCCTTGTCCTTGAGTCCAAGTCAAAACCTCATCGACAACATTGGTATTTTTGTATAAAATAACTGAATCTGCACCTAGGTGCTTGACAAAATTGGCTTTTTCCTCAGAACTAACAGTCGTGCAAACCTCTGCACCCTGCAATTTTGCCAACTGTACCGCGACGTGGCCGACACCGCCGGCACCAGCTTGAACCAGGACTTTTTGACCGGCTTGCAAGCGCCCTCGATCGTACAGCGATTCCCAAGCTGTAATTAAAACTAACGGTGCCGCCGCCGCCTCAGCAAAACTTAAAGCAGCAGGCTTGAGGGCGAGAAAACGTTCGTCTACAACGGCAAACTCGGCATAAGTACCGATCGACCCGCCCAAACCGCCATTGCAGAAAAAAACCTCGTCTCCCACTTGGAAACTTTGCACACCTGCACCGACAGCCTCTACGACTCCGGCACCGTCGCACCCCAAAACGTGAGGAGTTTTCTCGGGGTAAAAAGTGCCGCGCGATCGCAACTTAGTATCTATCGGATTGATACCTGCCGCTCGCAACCGTACCAAAACTTCAGTTTCTGTTTGTATAGTAGGGGCGGGGATATCTTGCAGTTTCAATACGGACGGGCTTCCGGGCGTTTCAAAAACGATTGCTTTCATCAGGGATATTAACTCTCTTGTCGCTTTCACCTGCAATCCTACCTTGTATGCGTTACTCATTCATGACCAAGAAACTGGGATACAAGCCCCGTCACTTCGGCGGAGTTTATCCGCCGAAGGGCTCAGTACATCGCCTTCTAGGACGGCTTTATCTTTATTTTCCTAATAAGCTCCCTGAATACATCGTTTTGCGTTCTATTCGTAAGCTTGCAATATTCCGCAAGTTTCTCATATTCTTCATCAGAACATCTAATAGTTAACTTTTTCATGCCGTCAATATGCCGTCAGTTATGCTAAGATAATAACATGAAAGCAAGATACCAGTACCGATTCTACCCAACCGACCAACAGCAACAGAGCTTAGCTCAGTTGTTTGGTTGTGTGCGAGTAGTGTGGAACGATGCTCTAGCGCTGTGCAAGCAATCAGAGAAAAAGCCCAAATCCGCAGAGCTTCAGAAAATAGTAATTACTCAGGCAAAGCAGACAATCGAAAGAGCTTGGTTGGGGGAAGTGTCAAACATTCCACTACAGCAGTCTGTAGCCGATTTAGAGACAGCATTTAAGAACTTTTTCGACTCCTGTAAGGGCAAGAGAAAGGGACGCAAGGTTGGTTATCCTAAGTTCAAAAAAAGGACTAGCAGCCAGTCGGCAAGACTTACTCGCGGTGGTTTTTCTTTTAAAGGCAATGGTGTCTATTTAGCCAAAATAGGAATCGTCAACCCTATATGGTCTAGGAAATTGCCGTCTAAACCTAGCTCTGTCACAGTAATCAAAGACTGTGCAAACCGCTATTTTTTGAGTTTTGTTGTAGAGCTTGGGCCAATTCAAATTGAGGCTAAGAGTCCAAGTATCGGAATTGACTTAGGGATTAAAACTTTTGCAGTAATGAGTAAGGGTGAAAAAGCTAAAAGTCCCAGTTATAAAAAGTTAGACCGAAAAGTTCGCCAACTCCAGCGCAAAGAGGCCCGTCAGCCCAAAGATTCTAAAAGAAGAAATGTAACTCGAATTAAAATTGCTAAACTACATAATCGCATTGCCGATACCCGTAAAGATTTCCTACACAAACTGTCAACCAAAATAGTCAACGAAAACCAAGTGATTATTCTGGAAGATTTGAACGTGTCAGGAATGCTAAAGAATCGGAAACTTTCAAGGGCAATTAGTCAGCAAGGATGGAGGGAGTTTAGAACTCTCTGTGAAGCCAAATCCGAAAAGTTTGGCAGAGAGTTTCAAGTAATTAGCAGGTGGGAACCTACCAGTCAAGTTTGTGCGGACTGTGGCTTTAAATGGGGTAAAATCGATTTGTCTATTCGTTCAGTGCTTTGCCTGAGTTGTGGTACTGAGCAAGACAGAGATAAAAACGCTTCTAGGAATATAGAACAAGTCGGGATGGGGAATCGCCACGACTCTAAACGGACGCAGAGGGATTGTCAGACTAGCAACGGTTAGCAGAACCCTGTGAAGCGTCAAGAATCACCGCACCTGATAGTCGGTGAGTATTTCAAGATACTTAGTTATTTTTAAATAGATTGGCTTCAGATAACTACAACAATTTTCGAGCGGTGTTAATCGATGTTCGATCTAAATTTATTTTTTTACTTTGAGATTTTTGCATATCTTCTGGGATTATCGGCGATTTTAGCCTTGGCGTCCGCGATTTATCTTAAGTGGCAGCCAATGCCCCCCCGTCTGCCGCCGGCCGAAGAGCAACGGCAGTTGCCACAATTAAACGATGATTTATCTGCCGGATTGAAAATGCGGAAAAACTTTGTGATTTTTCCCAACTCAAATCGGTTGCCGGCAACTGACAGCTTCTTGGGTAAAGTTTTAGGTATGGGCCCCGCTGTATTCTTTGCCAAGCAACAGCGCCTAAGTGTGAATTCTTCGCCTATTGTGGGGCCTGGAACCAGCAAAACCCTAAGTCTGAGCATTTCGGGTTCGATGGGGGAAAATCCCGATCGCCCGAATGCCGAGAATCTTCCCAAAGTTAATGGTTTCGCGCAATTAGAGGAAGATTTGCTGGGCGAAATCCTAGCAGGTACTGATTCGCCGGGGGGAGCAGAATTCTTTGATGCCTTAGTTTGCCACTTAGCCTCAGCACTCGGAGTTCGCACCGCCGTCGCTGCCAAATCGATTAAGTCGAAGGCTCGCACCGATGCTGGTGCTGATAGATTGCAACTTATCAGTTTTTGGAGCGACGGACAGCAGCAGCCAAACTTTGAGTGGGACACCGCCAATACTCCCGAAGCGCGGGTGCTGGAGGAGGGAATGTATTCCTGTCCAGACAACCTCTGCGAAACCTTTCCAGAAGACCGCAGACCGGTAGTTACAGGTGCGCGCAGTTTCCTGGGAGTCTTGCTGAAAAACTCTTACGGCGAACCTTTAGGCATTATTTGTATTTTCCACGATCGACCCCTGGTGGAAGCACATCTTGCCAAATTCCGATTAATTCTCAATATCTTTGCCGGACGGGCAGCCGCCGAATTAGAGCGGCAGCGCCTAGAAGCAGCACTGTCTACTGTAGAAGCGAAATACTGCGCCCTGGTAGAACAAATGCCCGCTGTCACCTACATTTCTCCCCTCAACCGCAAGGCTGCCAAACTTTACATCAGCCCGCAAATCGAGACTTTTCTAGGTTATTCTGTAGCTGAATGGAGAGCCGATCCCGACCTGTGGCTGAAACTCGTTCACCCAGAAGACCGTGACCGCGTGTTAGTGGAAAACGCCACACAGAAATTCAGCGAGGGAGAAGATATCTTCTGCGAGGGGTCGCTGGTTTCAGAATACCGCGCGATCGCCCGCAACGGCCGAGTCGTCTGGTTCCGCGATCAAGCGACCGCAGTTCGCGATGAAGCAAGCAAGTCTGTTATCCTTCAAGGCGCAATGTTTGATATCACGGAGACTAAAGTAGCTGCCAGCGCGCTGCTAGAAAGCGAATACCGCTATTACACCTTGGCAAAAATACTGCCTGTCGGGATTTTCCGCGCCGACGCTGCTGGAGATTGCTTGTACGTCAATGAGCGATTTTTGGAGATGGCGGGACTGACTGCGCCAAAGGCACTAGGCGAAGGTTGGGCGCAAAGTTTGCATCCCGAAGACCGCGAGCGTGTTTTGAGCCAGTGGTATCGCGCTGTCACAGACAAGTTGCCCTGTAAGTTAGAGTACCGCTTTTGCAACGGTGACTTCACAACCTGGGTATTTTGGCAAGCAGTGCCAGAAATTACCCAAGGCGGGGAAGTTCTAGGCTATCTCGGCACGTTGACCGATATCACCGATCGCAAGCAGGCAGAATTCGCGCTGCAACAGGCGGAAGAGAAATACCGCAGCATCTTTGAAAATGCGATCGAAGGCATTTTCCAAACAACGCCCGACGGACGCTACCTCAGCGCTAACCCTGCTTTGGCGAGAATTTACGGCTACGAGTCGGCCGCCGAATTGATCGCGAATATCCAAGACATAGACCGCCAACTTTACCTCGATCCCATCCGCCGCGTCGAGTTTTTGCGCGCGATCGAAAAACAGGGTTTTGTGTCTGAGTTCGAGTCCCAAGTTTACCGCGCTGACGGCACTACTATCTGGGTTTCCGAGAACGGCCGCGCAGTTCGCGATCCTGACGGAAATTTACTTTACTACGAAGGCACTGTCGAAGATATTACCCTCCGCAAAATAGCAGAAGATAAGTTAGTACACGATGCTTTGCACGATATGCTAACCGGTTTGCCCAACCGATCTTTATTTATGGATCGCTTGGGGCACGCGATCGATCTTTCAAAACGCCGCCCCGAGATTTTGTTTGCGGTGCTGTTTATCGATCTCGATCGCTTTAAGGTTGTTAACGACAGTTTGGGGCATTTAGTGGGCGATCGGTTGCTGATCGCGATCGCGCAGCGCCTGGGAATCTGTTTGCGCGCTGGAGATACCGTTGCCCGTCTCGGCGGCGACGAATTCGCTATTTTGCTGGAAAATATCAAAAGCACCGAGGATGCGATCCAGATTGCCGAACGAGTGCAAGCGGAACTGGCAGAGCCTTTTTACCTTAACGAGTATCAAGTTTTTACCAGTGCTAGCATTGGGATTGTTTGTTCTGGTTTTCCTCCGTATCAAAGGGAAACCAGCAAACTGTCGAGCCCCGAAAATCTCGGAAATATCGATCGGGAAAGTTCTTTGTCTTGCTTATCTTCTGACTCTCCTGTTCCCAATGCCCCGTTGTCCATATTGTACGATCGGCCTGAAGAACTGCTCCGAGATGCAGATGCTGCCATGTATCATGCTAAGGGATTGGGCAAAGCTCGCCACGAAGTTTTTGACTTAAGTATGCACACTCGCGCCGTCGCCCTTTTGCAACTGGAAAACGACCTGCGACGCGCTTTAGACTCCCAGGAATTTCAGCTTTACTATCAGCCCATCGTCTCTCTAGTTACTGGTAGAATCAGCGGTTTTGAAGCGCTGATACGGTGGTATCACCCGCAGCGGGGTGTCGTATCTCCTGGCGAGTTTATTTTAGTAGCCGAAGAAACTAGATTGATTATACCTATGGGCTGGTGGATGATGCGATCGGCTTGTCGTCAGATCCACGAGTGGCACCAAAAATTCCCAACAAATCCGCCGTTGACTGTCAGCGTCAACCTTTCTAACCAACAATTTAAACAACCGGATTTAATCGATCGCATTCGTGAAATTTTACAAGAAACTCAGCTTGACCCCCGCACTTTAAAGGTAGAAATTACTGAAGGTGTCATCATGGAGAATGCGGAATCAGCAGTCGCTATCCTCGCGGAATTGAAAAATTTAGAAATTCAATTATATATTGACGATTTCGGCACGGGCTATTCTTCTTTGAGCCGCCTGCACACTTTTCCAACTGATGCTTTAAAAATCGATCGAGCTTTTGTCAGCCGCATGACTGAAGATGAAGGCAACGAAGCGATTGTACAGACTATTTTAATTTTAGCCAGTCATTTAGGTATGGATGTAATTGCTGAAGGAATCGAAACCATCGAACAGCTTAATTTACTCAGAGCGCTGCAATGCGAATACGGACAAGGATACTTTTTCTCAAAGCCGATAGACAGCATTGCAGCCACACTTTTGATAGAAAGTCAACCTAAATGGTAATTAGTCAGGAGTCATTAGTCATTGGGAATTGCTAATTAGGAATCGGGAATTGGAACTTGGAAATTGGAAATTAGAAATTAGCAATTGGAAGTTAAAACCTTCTTCCTTCTTCCTTCTTCCTTCTTCCTTCTTCCTTCTTCCTTCTTCCTTCTTCCTTCTTCCTTCTTCCTTAAACTTTCGCTTCCAAAGACTTGAGAAACTCAGTATTTACCCCCGACTCCCGCGTCAGGGCAATTTTCCCAGTACGAGCAATTTCCTTAATCCCAAATCTATTCAGAACCTGGACGATCGCCACCATTTTACCGGGATCTCCGACAACTTCCAATGTCAGCGTATCATCACCAATATCCACCACTCGCGCTCTAAAAATTTGAGCTAACTCAATTATCTCCGATCGCGTCCCGCTAGCAGCATTAACTTTCAGCAACATCAACTCCCGTTCCACACAGGGAATTTCCGTTATATCCTGAACTTTAAGCACGTTAATCAACTTGTACAGTTGCTTTGTCAACTGTTCGATAATTTGGTCATCTCCGGGTACAACCATCGTAATCCGAGACACTCCCCCTTGTTCCGCCGGGCCAACGGCGAGACTTTCAATATTAAAACCCCGACGGGCAAACAAACCAGCAATTCGAGTGAGGACACCCGCTTCATCTTCAACTAAAACCGAAAGAGTGTGTTTCATTTCTTCAAAAAAGACGCATTTCGTGCAATTCTACTTTCGCCAATTCGCCTTTTAGCAGAAGTGCACGGTCATTGAACCTTCATTAAACAATATGTTTGGCTCAAAATTCTTCAGGTGTTGTCCCTGACGGGGACTGAATTTTTGAGACCAATTGGTCTCAAAATTCCTTCAGAGAAAAAGCCGGTGTTGCAGTGAGGGCATCTGGTGGCGGACTTGTTCTAGTCGATCGGGATTAATTTCCGAATTTTTGAGACCAATTAATCTCAAAATTCCTTCAAAGAAAAACCCGGTGTTGCAGTGAGGGCATCTGGCGACGGACTTGTTCTAGTCGATCGGGATTAATTTCCGAATTTTTGAGACCAATTGGTCTCAAAATTCCTTCAAAGAAAAACCCGGTGTTGCAGCGACGGCATTTGGCGGCGGACTTGTTCTAGTCGATCGGGATTAATTTCTGCAATTGCCACACCCGGTTCCTCTCCAGCATCCGCCAAAATGGCACCCCAAGGGTCTATAATCATCGCGTGACCGTGTGTTTGACGGCGGCCGTAGTGGTGTCCAGTCTGTGCCGGGGCGATCGTATAACAAGTATTCTCGATCGCCCTAGCTTGCAACAAAACCTTCCAGTGATCCTTGCCAGTGTAAGCGGTAAACGCCGCCGGCACGAACAAAATATCAGCCCCCTTGTACGACAAATGCCTGTACACCTCCGGGAACCGCACGTCATAGCACACCGAAAGTCCCAGGGTGCCCAAATCCGGTGACACATAAACAGGCGGCAAATCTTCACCAGCTTTCACAGTGTTCGATTCCCTGTAAGTAATGCCGTCTGGCACATTCACATCGAACAAATGTACTTTTCTGTACCTTGCCACTTCAGTGCCGTTTGGGTCTACCAGCAAACAAGTATTGTATACCTTCCCCCCCTCCGTCGGCACTGGAAATCCGCCGCCCAGAATCGTTACCTGGAACCGTTGGGCCATCGTTTTGAGGAATTTTTCGCTTTGGAGCCCGATCGCCTCTGCTGAAGCAATCTTTTCCTCCTCTTCTCCCATAAACGAGAAATTTTCTGGTAAGGAAACTAACTCCGCACCCCGACGCACTGCCAGGTCGATTAATTCCTCTGCCTGAACCAAATTTTTTTGCAGGTCAGGCAAGCTAGTCATTTGAATTGCTGCGGCGAGATAAGACTTCATCGATTCCAAATATTAGTCATTAGTCAGTAGTCAGTAGTCAGTAGTCAGTAGTCAGTAGTCAGTAGTCAGTAGTCATTAGTCATTAGTCATTAGCCCTTAGTCAGTAGTCATTAGTCATTAGTCAGTAGTCATTAGTCAGTAGTCATTAGTCAGTAGTCATTAGTCATTAGTGATTAGTCATTAGTGATTAGTCATTAGTCATTAGTGATTAGTCATTAGTCATTAGTCATCAGTCATTAGTCATTGGCAACTAATTTGAGCACTAAATAGTTGAAATTCTGGGGGTTTTTTCCCATTTATGCGCTGGTCTTGCGCCAACTTTTACGGTTTGAGAGCTTTGATGTTTGAGCTTTAAATTAACCTGTAACTCATCACTCAAAACTCAAAACTCTCAACTTTTTCTTCCACCGTCAACCGTCAACCGTCAACCGTCAACCGTCAACATTCATAGGTTTTGCAACCTAATTTCCCTCAAATCTTAAGGCATTGGATGGAAAAGCAGGTCGGGGAAAAAGCGGTTAAATTCAATTAAAGCCGCGCCTTGAATAGAGAGCCAAAGGATAGCCAATACTGGGGCGGTCGAAAGAAACTTGACAAAATATTGCATGATTTCTGCTCCTGAAAATTCGAGACAGTTGGTAATTGCCGATCGGTCTAGCGCGCTAATTGCTAATTTCTAGTTAATTACTTAACTGTTAGCTATTAGCTCTTCTCCATTTCCCAATTTTAGCGGGGGGAAACAGTAATTTCGTCGTCCTTGGCAAACATTTCACCGCTGGTGATTGATGTGAGAGCTGCCAGAGGCCATAAAACGCCGCTCAGCATACATTTGATTGCCAAAGGAACGTCGATAATAATCTCTTTTTCCTCTGGGGTTGCTGATTTTTTGGTAACTTGCAGATAAGAACGGCCTACCCAACCAATCCAACCAGCCATATACAAGAACAGTATGCTAGGAATCAAAAAGTCCCCTGCTTTGCTCAAGTTGCCGTCTACGATTAAGTGCGGGTATCCTTCCGGGCCGCACATAGCTTGAGAATAGCGATCGAACCGCGCTTTCGCAGATGCGGGGTCGCCATTGGTAGAACGTGCATTTTTAGCCAGTTCCTTGAATTCGGGAGAGTCTTTGCACGGCACTAAATTGTAAGCCGAAGCAACTGGAGCAAAACTGATCCAGACACTCAACACTAAAATTGCAGCAAACAATCGTCGCATGGAATTGTTTCCTTTTGTTACAAAACAATAAGTTTTTGTACAAGCATTTCAACTTGCCGATCTGGAATCCAGATTACCGTGTTTGTTGACAGTGTAAAGTATCCATCATTGATGCGGCAAAGCCCAATAGAATGAGGGATTCCCGTTTTCATAGGTCAATGCTGAGCTAGCAATACCGCGAGGATATTCCTTCATTGCATCCGATGATGGCCTTAGCTGTCGATCGGGCAAAAATCCCTTAACAATAACCTGAGTACAGGTAGAGCGGGGGACTTGCGCCGAATTAGTTAAGCTAGCAATAACTAACCTATCAAATAAAATTAGCAGTTAATGGCAACCATTTTCGCAATCGAAACAAGTTGTGACGAAACAGCAGCAGCAATTGTTAAGAATCGTCAAGTTTGCAGCAATGTTGTAGCATCGCAAATTAAAATCCACGAGCAGTATGGCGGGGTAGTACCGGAAGTGGCTTCGCGGAGTCACCTAGAAATGCTCAATCAGGTAATTGCCCAGTGTCTCGGTGAAGCAAACCTGAGTTGGTCAGAAATTGACGGCATTGCAGCGACTTGTGCCCCCGGTTTAGTAGGTGCATTGTTAGTCGGGCTGACAGCGGCCAAAAGCTTGGCAATAGTCCATCAAAAACCTTTTTTAGGCGTCCACCACCTCGAAGGGCACATCTACGCTTCTTACCTTACCGAACCCGACTTGCAGCCACCGTTTTTGTGTTTGTTAGTTTCCGGGGGACACACTAGCTTCATTTACGTCAAAGATTGCGGCGTTTATGAAACTGTAGGACAAACACGCGACGACGCCGCCGGCGAAGCTTTTGATAAAGTCGCGAGACTGTTGCAGCTAGGATATCCCGGCGGGCCACTGATTGACAAATTGGCCGCCCTTGGCAATCCCCAAGCATACCCCCTACCAGAAGGCAGAATTTCCTTGCCTGGTGGCGGCTACCATCCTTACGACAGTAGTTTTAGCGGGTTAAAAACAGCAGTTTTGCAATTAGTGCAGAAACTCAAGAAACAAAATAACAATGTGGGTGCGGAAGGCATCTTGCCTGCCTCTACAATTAATGATATTGCGGCCAGCTTTCAGGAAACTGTAGCTAAGGGTTTAACAAAAAGAGCGATCGACTGTGCGGTAAATTTCGGGCTTACCACTATTGTAGTCGGCGGGGGAGTTGCAGCAAACAGCGGACTCCGAAAACACTTACAAGCAGCAGCAGCAAAACACAACTTGCGGGTATTGTTTCCGCCCTTAAAATATTGTACAGACAACGCAGCAATGATTGGCTGTGCAGCGGCAGAACACTTGCAGCGAGGACACACATCACCGCTGACTTTGGGAGCAAATTCAAGAATGGCTGTCAGCGATATTATGGAACTGTACAACAGTCATTAGTCATTAGTCATTAGTCATTAGTCATTAGTCATTAGTCAACAGTCAACAGTCAACAGCCAACAGTCAACAGTCAACCCAACGATGAAAATCCGCGACGCAGAAGAAAGCGATTTGCCAGCAATTGTTCAAATATACAACGCAGCAATACCGGGCAGAATGGCCACAGCAGATTTAAAACCAGTCTCAGTCGAAAGCCGCCTCCCGTGGTACAGAGAACACTCCTCCCATTCCTGGCCGATTTGGGTAATGGAATCCGAACAAAATATTGTTGGCTGGCTGAGTTTGCAGATTTTCTACGGACGCGCCGCCTATCAGCATACAGCAGAAGTTAGCATCTACGTCGCACCCGATCGCCAACGCTGCGGAATCGGACAAAAATTATTGCAATCGGCAATTGTGCGGAGTCCAGAATTGAAGCTTAAAACTCTCATTGGAATAATTTTTGCTCACAATCAGCCGAGTGTAAGATTGTTTGAAAAATTTGGCTTTCAGCGCTGGGGATATCTGCCACAAGTTGCCGAACTTGACGGCCTTGAAAGAGATGTCGTAATTCTGGGTTTGCGTTGTTTGTAGGGAAACGGCAATGCTTTTTATCGTGTTAACTTAAGATTAAAAACCTTTTTATCTCTCGCTTATAGCAGAGGCCAGATCCCCCTAAATCCCCCTTAAGAAGGGGGACTTTGAATGCTCTTTCTTGTCCCCCCTTCTTAACGGGAGGAAAGAGAAGACTCTTCCCCGTTAAAAAGGGAGACTTAAAACACTCTTGTCCCCCCCTTTTTAAGGGGGGTTAGGGGGGATCTGGCCTGGGCTACAAGCGAGATTTTCCCAAGCAAAATCGGCCCAGGCGATCTGATGTTTGCTCAATCTGCTAAAATTGTAATTTCATCCAAAGATGCGATCGCCACATCAGCATTTTCCAAATGACTAACCTCGGCCTTTCCCCAACAAATCCCGATACAGCCAGCCGCGCCCGCATTTTTACCCATCTGAATATCGCCCGCTGAATCTCCCACCATCAAAGTTGCTGCGGGATTTACTCCGAGTTTCTCACAAGCTTGCAAAAACAATTTCGGATCTGGTTTATGAACCGTTGAATCAACTCCCATTTCTAACTGAATCCACTCGGCTAATGCGTGGTGTTTCACAAACTTCTGCACAACCTCCGTCGTAGCAGCCGAAAGAATTCCTAGTTTTAAACCCGCTTCCGAAAGATATTTCAGCACTTCCAAACTGCCGACAAATAAAGGAGAAACAGCACTATTTTTAAACATTTCGTCAGCTTCGTCAAAAGCGCGGCGCGCAATAGTTAAAGATTCCAGCCATCCCCTGCCGGTTTCGGCGATGTATCCCGCCGCCACAATCTCATTTTCCCTGCGGCTACCGACAGCTAGCAAACCCGTGGGGTCGATGCTGCCAGCTTCGATGCCGAAAGCCATTTGTAAAGGCTCTCCAACGCCCGGAATTTGAGCGTCTGCGAGGCGCGCTCGCTTCATCCCCAACAATCTCAAAAATTCTTGAGAATCCTCTAGAGTGCCGTCTTTGTCAAAGATTACGGCTTGGATGTTCGAGAAGGTAATGCCCCGACATTTAATAGTTACCAAGAATCTGAACTCCGTAATATTTATATTTTTTTCTATCTTCCCATATTGCGCTATTTTTGGCAATTGTTAATTGCCCACGCTCGTTGTGATCCTAGAAAATCATGTTCCCACATTAGACATCTCCAATAATCATTGTGGAACAGGCATCTTGCCTGTTCAAAATGCCATACTTCGGAGCGCGAATTTGATATCATTCCGGCGCAGCGGGAATTGATATCATGTTCAACATTAGACATCTCCAATAATCATTGTGGAACAGGCATCTTGCCTGTTCAAAACAGGCTTGTCTGGAGCTGACTATTGTTGTGTTCCTACAAAATTAGGACACAACATTGTTGTGTCCCTACAATCAATAAACTAAAATCTTCCTACTAAATCAGCCACCATTAATCCTAGTACAACCGGCTTGATAGGCTTAACCATATGCCTTTGAAAACCAGCTTCGATCGCCCTTTCGCGTTCTTTATCGCCCGCATAGGCAGTCAGCGCCGCGGCTGGGATTTCTCCTCCGGCTTCCGCAGCAAGAGCTCGCACTTCTCGAATTAAGAAATACCCATCTTCCTCTGGCATTCCGATATCGGAGATTAGCAAATCATATCTGCCGGGATTTTCAGTCAAAGCAGCGATCGCACTTCTGGCAGATGCAACTGCCAAAACCTCCGCCCCGTAGCCTTCAAGCACAAATTGTAAGAAGTCGCGCGTATCGATCTGATCATCTACGGCTAAAATGTGCAAGCCTTCTAGAGAGGGGACGCGATCGCTAGAGGCGTTTAAAGGCCCTACCAAAGCAGTTGACTTTAAATCGATCGCCGATGTCAACTCTGGAGGTAGCGATCGCAACGGCAATCTCACAGTCATTGTAGTTCCTTGTTCCTCACCCGGACTTTCGGCTTGCACCGTTCCCCCGTGCAATTCAACCAGGTGACGCACGATCGATAAACCCAATCCCAGCCCTTGATTTGCCTTAACGCTGCTGGAATCGCCTTGATGGAAACGATCGAAAATATACGGCAAAAATTGTGCCCCAATGCCTTTTCCCGTATCGCTGACTCGAAGTTGAGCATGATTCTCGATCGTCGATAGCCTGATTTCCACTCGTCCCCCCGCCGGAGTAAACTTAATCGAATTAGACAGAAGATTCCACACAACTTGCTGCAAGCGATTGATATCCCCTAAAACAGTCGTAGAAATCAACTGCGAAACAATTTGAATGTTTTTTGCTTCGGCTGATAATTGAACCCCCTCCAGCGCAGCTTGCACCACTAACCGCAGATCGATCGGACAAATGCACAGTTGAAGCTTGCCACTCGTAATCCGGGAAATATCCAGGATATCTTCGATTAACTGAGATTGCGCTCTCGCGCTGCGCTCGATCACCTCTAAAGCCTTAGTAACGGCTGGTTCCTTCAGTTTCCCGGAACGCAGAATTTGTGCCCAGCCCAGGATCGGAGTCAAGGGATTGCGTAATTCGTGGGAGAGATTCGCGAGAAATTCATCTTTACTACGGTTGGCTGTTTCTGCCTGGTGGCGGGCCAACTGTTCATGCAGTAATAACTGCGATCGTACTGTCTCAAACTGCTTGCGCTCTGTGATATCCTCGATCGACAACAGAATCATTAAAGCTTGGTCTTCTCGTTCAAGTTTACAAGCATTCAGCAGCATGGTTTTCTGCCCGATCTGCTCAAACAGGTGATCCAACTCAAAGTTTTCAAGCTGAACATCACTAATCAGAATATCTTCCAGAATCCATCGCACTTGGGGGATATTCCACTGCCCGTTGCCTAGCTCAAACAGCGAAGATTTTGCTGTTTCTGACGGTGAAACCTGAAACATTTCATAGAACGATCGATTTGCTTTATTGACTCGGAAATCAGCATCTAGGACGACTAAAGGCGTTTGCACAGTTTCCACAATGGTTTCAGCATAATTGCGGGCCTCCTCCAAGGTTCTGGCACTGCGTTTAAGAGCATCAATATCGAGCAAAACCATCACCACACCGTCAATCTGGTTTTCCGTTGTCCGGTAAGGACGAATGCGGAGGTTGTACCAATATCCCGATAAAGTTTGAACTTCTTGTTCTTTCGTCTGGAGAGTATCAATCACCTCCAAAATCATCTGTTCCAAGTCAGGAACGTTCAGAGTTGAGCGGATGTCGCTAAAGGGTCGTCCAACATCTGTGGGAATCACACTAAAAATTTGCTGTGCCGTTGGCGTAAAACGTCGAATCTGTAAATCGTTTGTCAGCATTAAGATAGGGATATTGATACTGGAAAGCAAATTTATCAGATCGTTATTGACCAGGCTTTGTTCAATATTTCGGCTGCGAAGTTCATCGTTAGTGGTAGTGAGTTCCTCGTTGGTGGCTTGAATCTCTTCTTTGGCAGTTTCTAACTCCTCATTGGTGCTTTGCAACTCCTCGTTGCTTGATAGGATTTCTTCGTTCGCAACTTTGAGGTCTTGGTTGAGACTTTCCTGATCCTGGATCACCGCTTGCAGTTGGGCTTGAGCCGCAGTTTTTTCTTGGTTAGCTGCTGCAACTTGCTGCCTCAGCAGCTCAATTTCAGGATATAGATCAGCTTGATCTAAGCTTTCAGAAGTGAGGATGCTGAGGTTAAGCACCGTGGGTGAAGCCTCTTCAAATAGCACCAAAAAGTAGCGTCCTTCGACTGCCTGTGGCTGGAAGGGAATCACCTCAAAATTGACGATACTCGATCGTCCGCCCGATTCAAGCAAAACCCTTTCTTTCCTAATGGTTACGTTCTGCGTTTGTGCCTGATAAATCGCGGTGCGAAGCTCAACCAGCAAGCCTGCCCTTGCCATTGCCAGCAAGTTTAAGTCGGGCGTTCCGGCTACCACTCTCAAGTAAGGATCGATGTCTCCCCGCACTTGCAGGATTTTCATCTGCTCGTTGACAACCACACTGGCTGGGGCATATCGATTTAAAATCAGTTGGTCAGTTTCTTGTTGTAAATCCAAGCTATTCGTAAAATTGTCCTTCACTTCCTGCCGTTCACGTGCTTTAGCTACGGGATAGGAACTCGGCGTAAACGAAAAATTGGGACGAGTCGCAGTCAACTTTTTGGCATAAATTTTAGACTTTTTATCCACTGAAGTAAACAAGTAGGAAAATTCTCCGGTACTCTCAGAAGTGCCTAACAGGAGAAAGCCCGTTGGCTTAAGACTGTAATGGAAAATCGGCATCACTTTTTTTTGCAATGACTCTCCCAAGTAGATCAGCACATTGCGACAGCTAACTAAATCGATATTGGAAAAAGGCGGGTCGCTGCCTAAGTCTTGTCGGGCAAATACACAAAGTTCGCGGACTGCCTTGCTGATTCTATAGCTACCTCTTGCTTCGGCAATAAAGAAGCGAGTACGTCGTTCTAGTGAAACATCTACCATCTGGTTTTCTGAGTAGACGCCAGACCTCGCTTTGCCGATCGCCTGTTCGCCAATGTCCGTGGCAAAAATCTGGATCGGTGGCTGGATAACTTGATCGCTCAAAAACTCTAACAAGCAAATGGCGATCGAATAAACTTCTTCACCTGTCGAACATCCTGCCACCCAAATCCTAATCGGAGTTTCGGCCGATTTATTTTGGGTAATCGTGGGGAAAACCAGTTCTTTTAACTTTTCAAAGGCTTCGGGATCGCGGAAGAAACTGGTAACGTGGATCAGGATTTCTTCATACAGGGCTGTGACTTCAGCCGAATTGTGTCGAAGATGTTGGGCGTAATCATTCAAGCTTTCCAGCTTGTACAACACCATCCGTCGCTGGATGCGTCGAGAGATCGTGGTGGGTTTGTAGTGACTAAAATCAACGCCTGTGGTGGATTTTAACAGCGCAAAAATAGTTGTCAGGGCATCTCCCTGTTCGGGCGATTCCTCAACTTTTGTCATGGGAAGCGGGCCAGTGAGAAGGGGACTGCGACTATAGTTTGCCAGTTCCTCGGCAATTTTTTCCGGTGGCAGAACAAAATCGACATTGCCTGTCGCAACAGCGGTATTCGGCATACTATCGACTTTTGCTGTGTCTTGACATTGAGCAAAAGTCATGCCTCCGGCTGCTTTGATTGCCTTGAGCCCCAGCGAACCGTCTCCGTCTCCCCCGGATAAAACTACGGCGATTGCTTTGTGCCCGCGATCGATCGCCAATGAGGTAAAGAACGCATCTCCTGGCATATATTTGCCATAAATCTTCTCGCGAGGTGATAGTTGCAGCACGCCTTTACATAGCACCATCTTGGTGTTGGGCGGAATAACGTAGACTTGATTGGGCTCTACAGCTACGCCGTCTTTTACCTCATTAACAGGCATTTGCGTCGTTCTCGCGAGAATCTCGCTCAGCAGACTTTTGTGATTGGGCTCTAAATGCTGAATCAGCACAAACGCCATACCCGTATCAGTCGGTAAATGGCTCAGTAACCCCGTGAAGGCTGCCAAACCTCCTGCTGAGGCGGCAATCCCAACAATGGGGAAGGGGGCATCGGTTTCGGTTAATTGTTCGCAATCGAGGGCGGCTGGTGCGATCGATTCGAGTGTATTTTCTGGAGATAATTGAGGAGAAGTCATAATGTGAAGTCCTCGACTTCAGTTATTTAGGAGCCAACATATTTGGTAAGCGTGTGGCTAAGTAATTCGGACTATTTGTATCAAAGCCTACTTAAGTTATCGGCATTATGAAGCTCCCTTAAGCATGAGCTACACTGTGGGAGCCATGATCTGAGCGCTATCGAACAATTCTATATGCTGTTGGGGCGAGCACAACAAGAGGCTGGCAATAACCAAGTAGTATATCAGCTTTTGTACTTAGCTTTTTTCAGCGACAAGTGTAGCAGACAGCGGGATTACTGATTCAGTATTAATTCTAGCAGTATAAGCGACTTGTGCCCCTTGTATTCCTTTTAAATCTTCTACTCGTTTTTGAATTTCGGAGACTCCAGCAGCTTTTAATGCTGTTAAAAATGCTGCGTCGCTGTAAACCTCTTCGGAAAACGAAACTTCGTCACTTTTAGAAAGATTTTGAATCCGGGCGGCTTTGTTGACTGTGGAACCAAAATAGTCGATCGAATTATTAAGATTTACCAGCAAAGCCGTACCTCGGTGAATGCCAATCCTGACTTGAATCCACTCTTGCGGTTGGCGAGTTGAGTTATACTCTCTCAAACAGCCTACAGCACCAGCGACCGCCATAATTGCTTGTTCGTTGCTGATAAAAGAAGCCATGACAGCATCGCCGATAGTTTTAATGACTTTACCGCCAAATTTCTCGATCGACTCAAAGAAAATTTCAAAATGATCGCGCACAATATTGTAAGCTTTAGTATCTCCCAGTGTTTCGTACATTCTGGTAGAACCGGTAATATCAGTAAACATAATAGTAATCGCCCGAATCTTGACTCGCTCTCTTTCCGATATTACTTGATTGCCGAACAAACGCTTATAATCCGGGTGATGAAGTAGTTGCATTCCTGACAGCCGCAGGGGCAGTTGTTCTACTGTCAATTCATCGGGCAATTCATCGGAATGCAAAATCAGTCCCGACAAATTGTGTTCGGTATTAGTTAATTCGAGCTTAACTTTTCCCGGACGCACGGCCAGCTCTTTTTTATCAAAATCTGGGCCGGCTAACTGCTGGAGTTTAATTTCTTGTATCTCTTCTGTTTCTTCGCCTTCAACCTTTAAAATCCCTTTAGCTAAAGTCAGGGGACAGCAGTAGCGGTATCGACCTTCTTCTAAGCTAACTATCTCGGATTCGGTGCAGTAGAGAGGTGTCACCAGTTGCAGTTTGCTCTTGAGTACGGGAGGGGGAGCGCAGACGGGCCGCAGTTGCGGGTCTTCGATTTCTTTGTTTAGGGAAAAAGTAACTTCGACACGATCGAGCAAATCAATTTTAAACTCGCGCTCGCACATCGGGCAAAAAGACATTTCTGATGTGTCTGCCAAATCCTTAAATTCTTCTGTAATCATGTTGCAGTGGGGGCAGTGAATATCCCAGTGCAAGTCAAAGGCGCCGGCTATCACTCCGTGCAGAAATTCGGAAGTAATTTTTTTAACATTCTTGACTGTATCGCCTGCTACGTAGTAAGGATTAATTCTCAATCTCTGCAAAATGTGGGAACCGGTTAACCAGTTTTCGATTTGGTCGATGGTTCCTTTGCTCGAATTGGGACGTTTTTTTAGCTGTTCTAATTTTTCTTTTAATAGTTCGAGGTTCATAATCCACTTGCCTTTGAGCGTCAGGGCAAGAAATTTATAAGAATTTTGTTGTATAGCAACCCTAAATCATTCGCGTAATTATTGTAGGGGCAATCCCCCCGTGGTTGCCCCGATAGATAGGGGGTAGGCACGGGGAGTAGGGGTAGCACTACCCCTACAAATTTACATGAATGATTTAGGATTGCTATATAATTTGCTCGTCTGCTTGGTTCTGGCGTGAGAATTCTGATGAGTTTGCACCTGTGCCGATGTCTCTAACCTTTATAAATCTTAACAAATTAGCACCATGAAGGCCATGCCTATTTAGGCAGATTGATCGCGCTGCCACTTTTTTTAATTCAAAGTGCGATCGCTGCATCTGTCTACAGAAAGATTTTAAATGTCGGTAATTAAGAATGGGGAATTGGCAATTGGGAATTCTAAACCAATACGCTTGGGTTAAAACTATTTATTCCGGGCGAGATCCCCCTAAATCCCCCTGATTGTTGGGGGACGCAAGAGTAAGTTCTTGTCCCCCCCTTGTAGGGGCGGTGCCCCCGTGCCCGCCCGGTTGCGCCAGGGTGATCGAGCTTAACTGAACAGTATTGAATTGTCAACCACCCAGCAGCGACTAATGACTAATAATTAATGACTAACTAAAAAAAAAAGAGGGAGTTTTCCCTCTTTTAATCACACTAACTGCGATCTTATTCTTCCGTCGCAGGAGGGATTTCTTCCTCTACATCTAATACTGCTTCGGGTGCTGCTTCGGGTGCTGCTTCGGGTGCTGCTTCGGGTGCTACTTCCGGTGCTACTTCCGGCAGATCCTCTTCCATTGCTGAGGGCACATCTTCGAGTTCGTCGGAGAAGTCATCATCAGCATCAGTTGAGTCTACAGGAATGTCTATGCCTGCTTTAGCTTGCTTTTGAGCGAGCATTTTCTCGCGGAACTTAGCTGCCATTTCCTCAGCTTTTTCGTATACCAATTCGCGATTTTTGACCATCGCGCCCGGTTCCGGTTCCAACTGCTTGGTGGAGAGAGAAATCCGGCCCCTCTCGGCATCCAAGTCAATGATCATCACTTTCACTTCGTCGTTGACATTGAAGACGCTATGAGGCGTATCGATGTGATCGTGCGAAATTTCCGAGATGTGCAGCAAGCCGCTGACGCCGCCGATGTCGATAAAGGCACCGTAAGGCTTGATACCGCGTACTGTACCGATGACGACTTCCCCGACTTCGAGGCGGTTCATCTTGCGCTCAACTAAGGCGCGACGATGACTCAACACTAGGCGGTTGCGGTCTTCGTCTACCTCTAAGAATTTTAATGGTAATTCTTCGGCGACTAATTCTTCCTTCGGTTTGCGGGTACTTATATGAGAACCGGGAATAAAGCCTCGCAAGCCTTCTATTCTCACGAGTGCGCCGCCGCGGTTGGTGGCAAATACTTGCGATCGTACTGTGGCATCTTCTGCTTGCAGTTGTCGCACTCTTTCCCACGCCCGCATATACTCGATACGCCGAATGGACAGGGTTAATTGTCCGTCTTCATTTTCATCGGTTAGAATGAAAAATTCTCTGGTTTCGTTTGATTGCAATACCTCTTCAGGGCTTTCCACTCGATTGATGGACATTTCCTGAATGGGAATGTACGCTGCTGTTTTAGCACCGATATCAATCAGAGCGCCCCTCGGTTCTATACTAAAAACTGTACCCGCTACTACATCGCCCGGGCTAAAGTGATAGTCATATTTATCAAGTAGGGCTGCAAAATCTTCGTGAGTAAAGCCGATGTCTTTGACTGTGGTTTTGAGATTGACCATGCGAATAGTTTCCTAGGATTTCTCTCCTTCATGTTTTTCGTTTGTGCCGGCAGATATTAGAGATTTTGGTGAAAAAGCGATTAACTTTTTTCAAAATCTTTTACTAAAGTCAGTTTTTGCTAACTTTTGCCAGGTGCAACTGCACACCAGCGCTTGCCATTACTGTTACTCCATACTCTGTGTTAAAACGTTGAATCTTAACATTCCGAGTCAAGTAGACTATTTTGACACTCTCAGGTATAAATAAACTGAGATTCTTCGTTCAACGAGCCGACTTGCTGGCGACAGGATTACTCCAGTCTAAGTAGAGGTCGGTTTCTCCAGAAGCGTAAATTTCGGTATGCCCTACCGTATTTAATTAGTCGCCGATCTTTAGTTAGGTTTTGTTCAAATGCGAGCTTTCCTAAACTGCAACACCGTTAGGTGTGACTACGCACTCAACTAATCCAGTTAAGTTTTTACGTTGTCTAGTTATACTCTATTTTAGACCGATGACGATCATATCACACCCAGCACTCTTACTGAGAAAAAAGAACACTCGATCGAATGAGAGTTCCTTGAGTCGATATTCCTCCGGGCCTTCCTCGCGACACGGTTTTCAATCTCCCAGAATATTTCTATAAATTAATTTAAGCGAGCTTAGCTGGGACTAGCGCAGGATGCGGGGCTTTCTCGATCGACTGATTCGGAATCCGGCAAATCTGCGTCAAAATTCGGTCGAGTTTCTGTATCTTCAGCTTCGTTGAGGGGATTCTGAAGGTGATTTAGGGTATCTACAAAATCTCGGATGCCTCGAAATTGCCGATATACCGAGGCAAAACGGACATAAGCGACTTCGCTGAGCGGCCGCAGGTGCAACAGCACCAGTTCCCCTATTTCTGAACTGGCGATTTCTCGGAGCGATCGACCTTGGAGTTGGGCCTCGATTTCTTCTGCCAGAGTTTCGAGATGCCCGGAAGACAAACCGGTTTTTTCGCAGGCCCGAATCAATCCCCTGACTAATTTTGACCTGTCAAAAGATTCGCGCTTGCCGTCCCGCTTGATCACCGTAATCGGCACAAATTCTATGCGTTCGTAAGTTGTGAAGCGGTGCTGGCAGCTCAAACACTCACGCCGCCGACGGATGCTTTGACCTGATTCGGCTGAACGCGATTCTAGAACGCGGCTATTTGTGTGTTGGCAGGAGGAACAGCGCATGATTGCTGATTTTAACAGGCATTGCCAGCAAATTGCCACTCATCTAACCGCGCGGGGTCGGATGAATGGCTGGACTAGAAAAATGACTTAGCAATCAGCGGTGAAATAGTCCCGCACCACATTCGATGCAATGATGCGGGCTAACCGCAGTCCGGTTCAAGATATTTTGGACTTGCCGCAGGCGTATAGCTAATTATTTGCCAATCCGGGGAGGTTCCCGAAAGGCGATCGCAAAAAATAGTACGCCTATGGCTAAAGCCAGAATCAAAATGTAAGCAACACTTTCCATGTTAAATTTTCCCTATCTTCCCTTGCCGTATTATTTTATCGTGAACAAACCTGACGGTCAACTGAGTACAGTTAGACCGCAGGCTTCTTTTTCCTTTTTTTCAAAGGCTTTTTATAGTGAGGTAGTTCCACCCCCACTTGCTAATATAGTATCAGAGTATTTCCCGATCATCAATGGGTGTAAAAGAACAATTGTCGCTTTGGGTACCTACACCCGACGAGCCTTTCATCCCAAGGAGTAATTCCCAACGGGGTACGGGGCTCCGCGATCTGATTAATCCCCTCTAAATATACGCCCGGGACTTCCCGGCTGGTAGTTAATTACTCGTTTTATTTTTAACTAAAAAAACCCGGTTTCTTGAAGAAACCGGGTTTTTTTACACCGGGGAAGTTTCCCGGCTAGCCAGAGGGTGGCGAAATTTAGAGAGGTTCTTCTCTTCTGGTGGTCACGTCGCCCAGTTTTTGGAACAAGCCCCACTCGACTTGTTCTTCCATGTCAGCCTCAACACCAGCAAACACGTCGCGGAAAATAGTCCGAGAACCGTGCCAGATATGGCCGAAGAAGAACAGCAAAGCAAAGCAAACGTGTCCGAAAGTGAACCAACCGCGAGTCGAAGTGCGGAACACCCCGTCAGAGTTCAAGGTTTCGCGATCGAATTCAAATACTTCACCTTTTTGGGCGGCGCGAGCAAACTTCTTAACATCTAGAGGATTATTAAAGGTTTGACCGTTAAGTTCGCCGCCGTAGAAGCTGACTGTAACTCCGCTTTGTTCAAAGCTGTATTTTGATTCAGCACGGCGGAAGGGGATGTCAGCGCGAACGACCCCATCTTTGTCCGTCAAAATTACTGGGAAAGTTTCAAAGAAGTTGGGGAGGCGGCGAACCGACAATACCCGACCTTCGCTGTCAGTAAATACTGGATGGCCCAGCCAAGATTTAGCAATACCGTCGCCATTGACCATCGCGCCGGCGCGGAACAAACCGCCTTTAGCAGGAGAGTTGCCCACGTAGTCGTAGAAAGCCAATTTTTCGGGAATTTGTTCGTAAGCTTCTTGGAAGCTTTGGCCACCGGCCAAGCTAGCTTGAGCTCGGCGATCGATTTCTTGTTGGAAATAGCCGCTGTCCCACTGATAGCGAGTCGGGCCAAAAAGTTCGATCGGAGTTGCAGCAGAACCGTACCACATCGTACCGGCAACCACAAAGGCTGCAAAGAATACGGCAGCGATACTGCTAGAAAGTACAGTTTCGATATTCCCCATCCGCAGGGCTTTGTAAAGACGTTCCGGCGGCCGCACTGTCAAGTGGAACAAACCGGCAATTACGCCGACTACGCCCGCTGCAATGTGGTGAGCCACGATGCCGCCCGGATTGAACGGATCGAAGCCTTCAGGGCCCCAAGAAGGCGCCACTGGCTGGACGTGACCGGTCAGGCCGTAGGGGTCGGACACCCACATTCCCGGCCCAAAAAGCCCCGAAAGGTGAAATGCGCCGAAGCCGAAGCAAAGCAAGCCGGAGAGGAACAGGTGAATGCCAAACATTTTTGGCAAGTCGAGGGCTGGTTCACCGGTGCGAGGGTCTCTGAAAAGTTCTAAGTCCCAAAATACCCAGTGCCAAACTGCTGCTAAGAACAGCAGGCCAGAGAGGACGATGTGAGCGACGGCGACGCCTTCAAAGGACCAGAAGCCCGGATCGACGTTACCTTCGCCAGTGATGCTCCAACCGCCCCAAGAACCCGTAACTCCCAAGCGAGTCATGAAGGGCAACACGAACATCCCTTGACGCCACATTGGGTTCAGAACTGGGTCTGTGGGGTCAAAAACTGCTAGTTCATAAAGGGCCATTGAGCCGGCCCAACCTGCCACGAGGGCAGTGTGCATTAAGTGTACAGAAATCAATCGGCCTGGGTCATTTAAGACGACTGTGTGTACGCGATACCAGGGTAGTCCCATTGACTGCGGTTCTCCAAGGTGTAAGTGATGATGTCTATTTTTACGGAAAAATCAGATTCTGAATCCCCAGCAGTTACCTGCAGGGTTTAAACTCTGCCTTTTGCCGACTGCCATCTACCTTCAAAGGTGGAGGCATAAAAATGAAAGTTATTTAAAGAAGTGTATCGAGTGTTAGAACCGATTGCAATATGTTGAGCATTACATTAGTTGCGGGTTTCCCATTTCGCAGCGGGCGGCGATCGTCCCGAGGCGTTCGAGGACTTGCTCGGCATCGATCAGTCTGGTGAGGGTAACGTTGCCGATATTTTTGGCGGGATCGGCAGGATCGGGACGGACTGCTGGTTGGACTTCTACCATGAGTACGGCGTCTTCTACGCGGTAGAGCCACATTTTTTCGTTGCGATCGGAAAGACAGAGGTTGAGCTGTTGGATGTCCGGCGGCCGCCTCCAGGCAGCGTGACTCCACTCGCCACCTACGCCCCAGACGCGCCCAACTTTCCAGCCGTCGGATAAGAAGAAGTATTTCACTTGTGTACGCTTGTTGAGATTTTTTTGTCTAACATAACGCAAAACAGGAAAAGTACGGAATTATTGAACCGCGAAGACGCCTTAGCGAAGCGGCGCGTAAGCGCTAGGACACTAAGGAAGAGCGGCTCGCTTGGGTCAGAAAGTTCTAAACATTCAAATGTGTATTGGGGCCTTAACAAGGTTGTGGTAATTTTGCTCTTTTGGTCGCTGGCTGTCGATCGCATCATCTTAATCTCGGTTAATATGCCCCAATTATGAGCGATCGATATTTGATCAAACCTTTTACTATACTATATAATGGTATTAAATGACAGGTACCCTGAACTGCACGGGGAGGTATGGTACGGTTGAAATACCGTGCGCCTGTCAGAGACAAGGTGCCCCGAACTGCACGGGGAGGTATGGTACGGTTGAGATGCCGTGCGCCTGTGTAAAATCTTCTTCAACAAAAGAACCCTGGACTCTCGCAGTCGTGGGTTTCTGATTAAATACCTTTCTTCGCTTAGGGAAGGAGTTCGCGATCGATCGAGCCTTCAAACTTGTTTTCAGCGTACATATAAATATTGTTATTCGATCGACTAAAGTTGTTTGTAGTGTGCAAAATTTTGGATTAGCTGAGAGTATTTAGGCAAAGATATCTCCGATAATTTTGCCACTATCTGTGGCAGATACGAATGCCGATCGTTGAGTTTTTTTTGATGGGATATAATAACCACAGGTCGATCGTTGTGGATGAACGGTCTGAATCTTATCAAAAATCTTGGGGAGCATCTCATATTTGTAAAAACACTTCTTCTGGCTCCTTACTTCTTCCTTATTCCTCTTTTCTACTGACTCCTGACTCCTGACTCCTAACTCCAATTTCTAGGGGAGGGCTGCAAAAGTGAGACGCTCCCAAATCTTGATAAAATTGCATTATACTTTTCATAACCCTGATAATTACTCATCACCCCGCCTCCCAATCTTCAATCTGTAGCCCTTGTACTCTGCTAAACTCCCTAACATTATGAGTGACTAAGATTAAATTATTTGCCAAAGCAATAGCAGCAATTTGCAGCTCGTTTGAGCCGATCGGAGTTCCCAAACTTGCCAAATCCCTCCTAATCTTGCCATATACTTCCGCACAAGCATCGTCAAACGGCAGAGAAAGGAACTGACTTAAAAAAGATTTTTGTACATTTAAACTCTTTTGGGGGTTATTGCTACCCATCGCTCCGTAAAATAACTCGGCTTTTACCACAGAAAAAACCCCTATTTTATCGGCTACCACAGTATTAAAATGAAGGTCGATACTAGGCGATTTACCCTTTAAATACATGATACAAACATTAGTATCTAGCAAATAAACCAAAGAGCTATTACTCATCAAAAACCCCCATCATATCGTCATCCATTTCATCAGAAATCCCCCAGCCATCATCATCAAAATCAATATCCGCACAACTCCCAGACAGATTTATCAATCCTGAAGAATGCAGCATATTATTTTGCCTGAAAAATTCCTTCAAGCCTGCCTCATCGCCAATATCGAGCATCTCCTTTAACTCATCCAAATCGATTAACCCATCGCGAAAAGCACTTAAGACTAAATCTCTCAGAATTTTTCGTGACAAATCCCCCCATTTATCCTCGATCTTATCTACTAACGTATCAGGTAAATTAACGGTGATTTGCATATATTAAAAACCCCCTCGCTCTCCATTTCTATTTTAGTTGCTCAAACCACATCTTCCAACATCGCCATAATATCCGACTACAAATATTTAATATCCCGCTCGCTTGGTGCATGGTGTATGGGTGCGTGCATAAGTATTGCCTGCATAAATATTGTTACTCAAACGACTATTGTCTATAATAGACTATATAAGGCATAATTTACTCACATAACACAGACAAAAACGCGATATCCGATAAATAACCCTCCGGCTTAATCCCTCAAGTCAATTATTCAATCTAAAATCTAAAATCTAAAATCTACAATCCCATGACCGCACAAACACCAGTACAATTCCAAGACAGTTTCGACATCATCGTAGTAGGTGGCGGACACTCCGGCTGTGAAGCCGCCCTCGCCACTTCTCGCCTCGGCTGTCGCACCCTTCTCCTCACCCTCAACCTCGACAAAATTGCGTGGCAACCTTGCAATCCGGCTGTCGGCGGCCCAGCTAAAACCCAACTCACTAACGAAGTTGATGCGTTAGGCGGGGAAATTGGCAAAATGGCCGATCGCACCTACTTACAAAAGCGCGTCCTCAACTCTTCGAGAGGCCCCGCAGTTTGGGCCCTGAGAGCACAAACCGACAAGCGGGAATACGCCGCTGTGATGAATAATATTGTTGAAAATCAACCCAATTTGACCATCCGCGAAGCGATGGTAACAGACTTAGTTTTGGGCAAAAACGAAGAAGTAATCGGAGTCGAAACATACTTCGGCGTCGCTTTTGAATGCAAAGCAGTAATTCTGACCACCGGCACTTTTTTAGGTGGCACGATTTGGGTGGGCAATAAGTCGATGCCCGCCGGACGTGCGGGAGAGTTTGCCGCCGTTGGCTTGACGGAAACTCTGAATCGTTTGGGCTTTGAAACAGGCAGGTTAAAAACTGGAACTCCGGCAAGAGTTGACAAACGTACTCTTGATTATACCAACCTGGAACCGCAGCCGGGAGATGCAGAGGTTCGGTGGTTTAGTTTCGATCCAGAAGTTTGGATCGAACGGGAACAAATGCCTTGTTATTTGACTAGAACTACGCCAGCAACTCACCAGTTAATTAGAGACAATTTGCATCTTTCTCCAGTCTACGGCGGCTGGGTTGATGCGAAGGGGCCGCGCTATTGTCCGAGTATTGAAGATAAGATTGTACGGTTTGCCGATAAGGAAAGTCACCAGATTTTTATTGAACCGGAAGGCAGAGATATTCCTGAACTTTATATCCAAGGATTTTCTACGGGTTTACCGGAAAATTTGCAATTGCAAATGCTGCGGACTCTTCCGGGTTTGGAAAAGTGCGAGATGATGCGCCCTGCTTATGCTGTGGAGTACGATTATTTGCCGGCTACTCAGTGCTTTCCAACGCTGATGACTAAGAAGATTGAAGGGCTGTTTTGCGCGGGTCAGGTGAACGGTACAACTGGATATGAGGAGGCTGCTGCACAGGGGATTGTGGCGGGTATTAATGCGGCCCGGTTTGCGAAAAATCAGGAGATGATTGTGTTTCCTCGCGAGCAAAGTTATATCGGGACTTTGATCGATGATTTGTGTACGAAGGATTTGCGGGAACCTTACCGGATGTTGACTTCGCGATCGGAATATCGGCTATTATTGCGATCGGACAATGCGGATCAACGCTTGACGCCGCTGGGACGGGAAATTGGTTTGATTGACGATCGCCGCTGGGAGTTGTTCGATCGCAAACAAGCTAATATTGTGGCAGAGAAGGAACGCTTGTACTCGACGCGGGTGAAAGAGCACGAGGAAGTTGGCAAGGCAATTTTTGCTGACACTCAACAAGCGATTAAAGGTTCAATTACTCTTGCTGATTTGTTGCGTCGTCCTGGTTTTCATTATGTGGATTTGGAACGCTACAATTTAGGCAATTCTAGTCTGAAGTTGGCTGAGAAAGATGGTGCAGAAATTGACATCAAATATTCCGGCTACCTGCAAAGACAGCAAAATCAAATCGATGACATTGCCAAACACGAACGCCGACAATTGCCTGCAGATTTGGATTACATGGCAATTACAACTCTCTCCAAAGAATCGCGGGAAAAGTTGGCTAAGGTGAAACCGCTGACGATTGGCCAAGCTGCCAGAATTGGTGGGGTAAATCCCGCTGATGTTAATGCTTTGTTGATTTTTCTGGAAGTGCGAAACCGTCAGCAGCCAGCGGGTGTAGGTAAATAAGCTAAACTATAGCCTTTCGAGCTCTCATATGAGGTACTCATGGGCATAGGGCATAGGGCATAGGGCATAGCGCATAGCGCATAGCGCATACCTCACTTTTTTGAGAAGCGCTATAGAGGTGTCTCAAAGCTGCCTTCAATTTTATGGAATAGCAGGATGAAAAAGTGTGAATATTGTGGAACCACTATTTTGTTCGGCTGCTTTCATATTGAGGGATATAGATTCTGGGCTTTGCTGATTCACGGTATAAATCAACTTTTATCGGAAGTTACAAAACTCACCATACTGGGCTTATAAAAATTCCGAAATCTTGAATTTATACCTGTATTCAGCAACCCCAAAAATAAGGAAAACTGGCAGAATGTCAACTCTAATTGATGAAATTCTGCCAGTATATTGTAGATATTTATCAATCGTCGAACCAAGTCTGAATTTCGCAAATATTCCGCAGAAGAATCAGCGTTCATCGGTGGTTCAAACCTCCCCGAAAGCCCCACCAGTGTTGCCACCCTCAAAGCCTGAGAAGACCAGCTAGATGCCTTGCTGTACGCTTATATACGCGCTCACTGGTGGTACTGGGAATCCAGCGGAATTTGGTATTGGGCGATCATTTCACAATCGGCTACATAATCATTCCCCAAGGAAGATAAGGAGAGAGGGAGTGGGAGAGTGGGAGAGTGGGAGAGAGGGAGAGGGGGGAGAGGGGGAGAAGTGGGAAACACAGTTAAATTCATCCGTGTATCCGTGTCCGAATCCGTGTCGTGCCCCTCTTCCTTCTTCCCTCTTCCTTCTTCCTTCTTCCTTCCTTTAATGTGCCCAGAGAATCACGCCAGCTTCATAAGGACTGCTGAGATTATCGTGCTTCGGCAAAACGCGCAACGACAAGCCTTGCAAACCGCTAGAAGTATAAGTAATGTCAGCCGTATAAAGGCTAGCATTCTGAGAATCTTCTCCCAAATACTCCATCACTACCGGCACGCCACCAATGATATCGCCGTTAGCATCAACCGAACCTTGATAAAGTTCGACTTGCACGTCCGCAGGAGTCAATCCCTTCAGATTAATCCGAGATTTAACAGCGATCGACTGATTGACCTTAACTTCCTTATCCTGGGAAATATCAACAGCCTCAATCTTAATATCGTGCCACTTCGCGAGAACGTGCTTCTTCCAGTGAGACAACTCCTTGGCGGGAGCGCAATTATCCGAAGTCATGGTGTGGTAGCGATCGCTCACCGGGAAATAAGCCCGCCGCGCGTAATCTTTCACCATCCGAGCAGTATTGAACAAAGGACAATTCAAGCGAATAGAATCCTTCATTTTCGCCGTCCAACCGCGCGGAATGCCATCAGCATCCCGGTTGTAAAACAGCGGTACAACTTCCTTTTCCATCAAGTCGTACAAAGCATTCGCCTCTACCTCATCCTGATACTTAGTATCTTCGTAAAACTCGCCATGTCCGATCGGCCAACCGGTGCGAACATAATCAGCCTCATCCCACCATCCGTCAAGAATGCTCAGATTCGGCAAACCATTCATCGAAGCTTTCATCCCCGAAGTCCCGGAAGCCTCACGGGGGCGACGCGGCGTATTCAGCCACACATCGCAGCCAGACACCATCATCCGAGCGACGTTAATGTCGTAGTTCGGCAAAAACACCATCGAGCTCATCGTGTCGTGTTCGCGGATGAAGTGAACGATATCCCGAATCAATTCCTTACCCGGAATATCCATCGGGTGAGCCTTCCCAGCAATCACAAACTGCACCGGGCGATTTTTGTCCCGCATGATCCGCATAATTCGATCGACATCGCGCAAAAACAGTGTAGCCCGCTTGTAAGTAGCAAAGCGGCGGGCAAACCCGATCGTCAGCACCTTCGGATCGAGAGCCTCCCGCGCGTGTTCGATTTCCGTTTGGGCCGCACCGCGCTCGCGCAAAGTCTTTTGCAGCCACTCCCGTGCGAACACCACCAACTCCGATCGACAGCGTTCGTGATTGCGCCACAATTCCTCATCAGGAATCGATGACATCCGATCCCAGAGTCGATCGTCCTTACCGGTCATTTCCCAGTCCGGGCCAAGGTATCGATCGTACAACTCCTGAGTAGACTTCGCCACACAACTGCGAGCGTGGACCCCGTTGGTAATCGAAGTAATCGGTACTTCTTCCTGCGGCAAACCCGGCCACAAACCCTGAAACATCGGGCGCGACACCACACCGTGCAAAGCCGCCACCCCGTTGACAAAACTCGACATTTTAATTGCCAAAATTGCCATATTCAGAGGTGCGGACAAATCGCCAGTATTCTCCCGGCCCAATCCTAAAAACTGATCTTGCGACAAGCCAAATATCTTGGGATAGTGACTCAGATAGTGCATCACCATATCCGGCTCGAACAAGTCAAACCCAGCAGGCACCGGCGTGTGAGTCGTAAACATACTGCTCGAAACCACCACCTGTTCCGCTTCCACGAAACTCAGGTGATATTCCTCCATCAGCATCCGAATGCGTTCCAAAGCCATGAAAGCCGCGTGGCCTTCATTCATGTGATAAGCCGTAACTGTCAGCCCCAATGCCTTGAGCATTTTCACGCCGCCGATGCCCAGCATGATTTCTTGGTGCATCCGCAGAGTCTTATCACCGCCGTAGAGTTGGTCGCTAATATCTTGGTCGTAGCGGCTGTTAGGTTCAATATTTGTATCCATTAGGTACAAAGGAACCGTTCCCACTTGTACTCGCCAAATCCGGGCATACACCTTGCGGCCGGGATAGTCCACCTCAATCCGCAATTCCGAACCGTCGGGATTGCGTTCTGGGTGCAGCGGCATATTGTAGAAATCGTTGAGCGGATAGCGTTCTTGCTGCCAGCCGTCGGCGTTGAGATACTGCGAAAAATAACCTTCTTGGTAGAGTAGGCCGACACCGACTAAGGGCAAGCCCAAATCACTAGCTGATTTGAGGTGGTCGCCTGCGAGCACGCCCAAACCGCCTGAATAGATGGGTAGGGCTTTAACTAAGCCGAATTCCATCGAAAAGTAAGCGTAGCATTCTTGTTGCTCGGTGCCGCGCTGTTTGCGGTACCAGGCGCGGTTTTTGAGATAATCGTCTAACTGCTGGGCTGCTCGGTTCATTTGGGCAATGAAGCCTTCGTCTTCTGCCATTTCTTGCAGTCGCTCTTGAGATATGGTTCCGAGCATCAGCACCGGGTTTTGGTTGCTGGAGTCCCAGAGGTCTCGATCGAGGCGGCGGAAGAGGTCTTTGGTATCGACGTTCCAGTCCCAGTGCAAGTTGTAGGCAAGCTTGCGTAGGGGTTCGAGAATTGTCGGTAGCGAGGGGGAAACGTTAAATGTGCGAATTGGCTGCATAGACAAAGCCTTTATGTTGGGGTAGCGATATTTTCCTCTGTCTTTAGGTACAAGTCCGTTATTCTGCACACTATTTTAAGTTTTAAGCGGCGGGGGGCGATCGGCTGTTACCTTAACTGCGGTGGGCCGAGCAAATGCCGATCGCCCGCAAAACAGCTTTTCGCACTTCTGGATGAGATTTCTCAATACCGTTAGACCGAAAAATCCAGTGTCCGCCGCCCGCGTGTTCCAGCAAAATTCTCTTTCCATCGGGCAAAACTATTTGCCACAAGTTTAAAACGGAGGTTTTAACTAGCTTGCACTGAATTTCGCGCAAGTTGGTTTCCATGAGCTTGAGTTGATGCAGTACCTGATTTTGTGCCGCTGATTTCATGGGATTTTCACTCCTGATTTAACGCTTGTGAGAGAAAGGGGCTTGGTTCTGCAAGTCCAAACCCCAGCAGGTTAAGGGGTGTGCAGGTGTTTCATGTCAAAACACTTGCACGTCGCTCGCACTGCACGTGCAATCTGCCATTAAATTATTGCACGTGCAACAATCTGAGTCAATAGTCGCACGTGCAATAATTGTGGGGAAGTCCCGTTATGTTTCAAGCCTATGGAAAATCGGAAAAAGAAAACGATCAACGCTACTCTACGTCTAGAGGAAGAAGATTGGGAAGCACTGGACGAGAAAGCGAAAGCATTGGGGATGTCTTCCCGGACGCAACTTCTCAGGGAAATAGCACGAGGTTTTATAGAAACAAAGCAAGTTCTGTCTACTCAGGACAAAGAAGTATTGGGAAAATTTTAAGCCAGTTGAAAGAATTGCAGCGCTCTCACCTGGCCTATCTAGAATCTCACGAACAAATACTTAAAGTTAGATTGCAAGCGGCTCAAGAACATCACAATCAAGTTCTTGAACAAATGAAGCTGCTAGAACAAGAAATTATTGTCCTTATGAAAAAGGAGTAGTAGAAACCAGCGATTGTTGAAATCGCTGGCTTTTGCACGGCGATCGGCCTATTGTCAGCAATAGATAAATCTTGAACCGCGCCTCACCCACCCTACAATTGACTGATGACTAATAACTAATGACTAATGACTAATAACTAATGACTAATGACTAATTAAGCAATTTTCACTTGTTGCAACTGAGAATTTACCAAAAGTTTGCTAGCATCATTGGCTGATAGTGCAGGGCTGAAATAATGACCCTGAATTTCTTGACAGTGGAGTTGGCGCAAACACTCCAACTGCTCTTTAGTTTCTACTCCTTCGGCTACCACGCTCAAGTTCAAATCTCGCCCCAGCGTCGCTACAGCCTTAGCGATCGCCAGTTCGCACGGATCAGTCGTCAATCCGCTGATAAAGGATTTATCTATTTTTAAGATATTCAAGGGAAACTTTTTGAGATAATTTAGAGAACAATAACCCGTGCCGAAATCGTCCAGCGCAATTTGCACTCCCATATTCTGCAACTCCCTGAGAACTTTTGTGGTATAATCCACATCTTGCATGGCTGTAGTTTCGGTAATTTCTAACTCTAAATACTTGGGTGCTAAACCGCTTTTTTCCAAGCACTTCGCTACCATTTCTAATAAATTAAATTGCTGGAACTGCCGACCCGAAACGTTGACTGCTACCCGCAAATCAGGCTGCAAAGTATCCTGCCAAGCTTTATTTTGAGTGCAGGCTGTTTGCAGCACCCATTCCCCAATAGGTACAATGAGTCCGTTCTCTTCGGCGATCGGAATAAATGTAGCGGGAGTAACTAAACCTAATTGTGGATGTTGCCAGCGCAGCAGGGCTTCCATACCCTGAATTTCCCAAGTAGTAATATTGACTTTTGGCTGGTAGAAAACCTCAAATTCTCCCTGTTCTAAAGCCTCGTGCAGTCTGTGTTCTATAGTTAGTAAATGGCTGCCGTGGGGATTAATTGTGGAAGTATATAACTGATAGTTATTTCTTCCCATTTCTTTAGCGTAGTACAAGGCAGCATCGGCATTTTTGACTAAAGTTTCGGCATCTTCACCATCATCGGGATAAAGGGCAATGCCGATGCTGCTGCTAACATGAAACAATTGTCCTTCTAGTTTAAATGGTGGCTTTAAATTGTTGAGTATTCTTTGAGCTGTTTTAACTGCATCTTCTAAGCAATTGATGTCGGGAAGCAGTATGGTAAATTCGTCGCCTCCCCAGCGGGCAACCGTGTCAGTCGATCGCAAAGTGTCGCTGATGCGTCCGGCAAAACCTTCTAACAGGCGATCGCCCGCAGCGTGACCTAGTGTATCATTAATCTTTTTGAACCTGTCCAAGTCTAAAAACATCACAGCTAGCATTTTTTGGTTTTTTTTAGCTTGTTTTAAGGACGCCAGCAGCCTCTCGTTAAAAAGTATCCGGTTCGGTAAACCGGTGAGTTGGTCATAAACAGCTTGATAGCGAATAATTTCTTCAGCTTGCTTGCGCTGAGTGATATCCATGATCGTGCCGATCGCCCTTACTGCTTTGCCACTTTCATTGCGGATGATATAGCCGCGATCGAGCACAAAAACATATCCCCCGTCTGCACGGTGAAAGCTGTATTCTTCCGACCAACAGTGAGCGTCTGAGCTCATTGTTTCGTAGAAGCTTGACATCACTCTTTCCCGTTCTTCGGGATGAATATTTAACCACCAAGATTCTAATTCTATCGTCTGAGTTTCGTTGAGTTTGTATCCAAAAACTTTTTCAAATTCTTCGCTCAACCAATACTCATTTTTTAACAAATCAAAATCCCATACGGCATCATTTGTCGCCCGCGTCAGCAGGTGAAAACGTTCTTCGCTTTTGCGTAGTTTTTCTTCGGATTGCACCCGTTCCGTTACATCCCGAAAGCTGAATACTCGACCAGTAATTTGGCCTCCCGTGCGCTGGGGCAACGAGTAGCGCTCGAAGATTCTGCCATCTGTCAACTCGATGAGATCGTAACTTTCTGCTGCGGGGCGATCGGACAATTCTTTAGCACGGTTGAGAAATATTTCCGGGTATTTTAACTGGTTGATTCCAAACCCCAAAATTTGGTTGTTATCTCTCGAATCCACCTGCAAATCCCGCAACTGCCACATTTCGGCAAATTTACGGTTAAAGCTGACAACTTTTCCTCCACTGTCAACCGCAAGAATACCGTCAGCAGTAGACTCAATGGTTGCTTGAAGCAACGAAAGAGATGTTTCTAGTTCTAACTCTGCTAATTTGCGATCGCTGATGTCAAACGCTGTGATTAATATTGAGGCTTTTTTTTCAAATTTTATAATATCTACAGTTGCTTCAATCCAGCACATTTTTCCAGTTTTCGTGACTATTACTAATTCATATTTAGAGCCTGCCGTTGAGCGCGCATGGCTGGATTTACCCCATTTTTTAACTATTTCTCGAAAATCTGGATGAATTAAATCGTATAAATCCAACGCTAGCAATTCTTCACGAGTATATCCTGTCAGAGCTTCTGTCTGAGCATTGACATAGCGCAACTGTCTGCGGTTATAGATAAATGCAGCAGCATTAACCGTTTCTATCAGTTGGCGAAACTTTTTTTCACTGCGCCGCAAATTTCTTTCAGCCCGCTTGCTATCAGTAATATCTTGTGCTATATATAACTTGCCGCTGACCTTGCCTTTGCCGTCGCGAATAGTTGAAATAGAAAGCAGTACAATTATTTTTTTTCCATCTTTGGAAACGTAGAGTTTTTCCACGTTGTGGACAGATCCTTCGGCTGTTAAACTTGCTAACTCTAACTCCTGTGCAGGTGATTCACTTTTCTTAAAAAGTCCGGCTATTGGTTTGCCTAACAACTCTTTTTTAGAGTATCCCAAAAGTTGACAGGTAGCTTGGTTTAACGACAGGATATGACCGCCCGGAGTGGTCGCAATTATCGAGACGTTCATTTCCTCGCAAATATCGAGGGCATATTCGGCAGTTTGCTGCAAATCTTGGGTCATTTGGGCAATAGTATGCCAGATATCCTGTTCTTTTTTTGGATACAACACTTTTTCTCCTTTTGGTAGCTTGTCATTCTCTGTTTCAGACTTCGGCTTGATTAACCTCATCGTCTTGGATAAGCTATTTACTGTCTTCGCCCTGGTCAATAATGAGATTACTAAACCAAGAAAAACCAGAAAATAACCGATTACGATCAAATTTATAGTAGGTTTTTTTCTAGGAGTTTCCTGAGATTGTATATAATTGTAAGTATGTAAGTTTACGGACTCAACTTGGGATAATTTATCCAAAAATAATGCGGCGCTTGCAGAAGTAAGGGGGCGAGATGCCGAGCGCAAATAGCTATGTTTGTGAGACGCAACCAAAATCCCTTCTACAGGGCGAGTGCCATGTCTATCTCCTAGACTTGTCGGTAATATTTTGGGATTTATGCCACATTCCATACCAAAAATAGCAACCGCGACATATCCCAATATTAATTGAAAAATTATTTTCATTTGCTCTATTTCCTAATTTTTAATAAATCTTTTTAGGAACCATCTATATAAAAAACTTTAGCAGAACTTTCTCTGCCATAGGAAAACCCAGCCCCCATTAATTTATGTGGATTTGTAAATTAAATTTTACCCAGCTAATAACTTAGCTTTATAACTAATTATAATTTTAATCTTAATTTAAAATGTGTCATCAGCCATTGTGCCACAAATTATCCGCCCTTCTGCCTAGACACCGGGTGGGAGCGCGCTAAAATTAGATAATTCCCGCAAGGAGGCGATCGGGATTTGTTAGAAAAATAAACAATTAGCTTAAAATCGATGCAGAGGTCCACTAATTGAACCCATGAGTCAGACCATCCCAGAACTCCAAAAAGAAGTCCGCGCGCTAGAAGCAGAAGTTGCCGCCCTGCAAGAGTCGCGGGAAAAACTTGGCGTACAGCGCTCTGAGTGCCGAGTGGCAGTCAGTTTTCCCAAAAATAATACTCCTGAAGCCATTGCTGAGTTCCACCAGCAAACTGCTGCTTTTGGGGAGCAGTGGTTGCAGCAAATCCAGGAGATTGACCGAGAGACTAAAATTATTGAAAAGCAACTGGAACAAAAACAGGCTTTACTCAATTACAAGCAAGGTGAACTAGAAAAATTGCTGGCCGGACAGCACTGGCAAGAAGTAGAAAACCACGTTCAAACCGGGGAAAAACGCTTGCAAGCACAAGCTCGCAGAATCAATCAAGCAGCAGCGCAGCTAGAGGCAGAGATTCAAGCTTTAAAAGCACTGTACGATCAACTCAATCCGAGTTATTCCGAGTGGTTTCAACAACCAACTCAAATAGTGGAATTTTCGGCAAAAACTATTCCTTATGCTTTTCCCAGCAGCAGCGGGTTGATATTGGAGAATAAGGAGATTGAGTGGGAAAATAAGTAGTTTTGAAGGATAAATTTTCAAGGTAAATTAGTGATTTGAATGTCGCCGTCGAACGTTCCAATAAGCAAGACAGATTCGACGGCAACATCCCAAGGCTTTTACCTGCTTTTTTACATAAAAAATACAAAACTGCCTCTGGCGCCGTGAATTTTCAGATTTTTGAGTTTCATTTTTTGAAACAGGTTTATTTTTAACTCTGGTGTCAATCTAAAATCTCAAATATAACTGTTCTGGACGCATCAACCGGATTTTACAAAAAGACTTTGTTGCAGCCCTCGCTTCCGCTAAAAAACCCGGTTGATGGGAGTGAGGAGTGCGTAAGCCCTGTCTAAAATTTCAAATAGACTTACTGATGAAACAATTGATTTGGATAGCGCTATTTATTGTGGTTGCGGTGACGGCTGCAGGTTGGGGTTCTCACTCGTGGCAGCGGTTGTCGGCTGTACCCGAAGTTGGGATCGATCGCAATATCCACACTTCCCAAAACCCGTCTCCCTTACCGCTTCCTGCTGAAAAAAATGCAGTTTCTCTGCCCCAAATTGACCCATCTCGGTTGTGGAAACACGTCGAGACTTTAGCAGGAGAACGCGATGGAGAACGAGATCGCTCTTTTACTAGAGACTACATTTCTAAACAACTGCAAACATTAGGATTTTCCCCAGAGTTGCAGCCGTTCGATCGCGGAATCAACGTCTTCGCTGAGAGAAAAGGTACTGACTCAAACGCCGGTGCAATTTTAGTCGCAGCACACTACGATACTGTACCAAACTCCCCCGGCGCTGACGACAATGCGACGGGAGTTGCAGTAGTTTTAGAAGTAGCAAGATTGCTGGGTTCTCGCCCCACACCTCGGACATTGCAAGTAGCATTCTTCGACAGGGAAGAAATCGGACTTTTAGGCAGTTTAGCATTCACCGGTAGCGACGCGCGGTTAAAAAATTTGCAAGGAGCGATCGTCCTGGATATGCTAGGTTATGCCTGCCGCACGCCCGGATGCCAGCAATATCCCGAAGGATTGACAGCGCAACCTTTTCTAGAAGCATCGGGGGTAACTTCTCCCGACAAAGGCGAGTTTATCGCTGTGATTGGGGATGCGGAACATCCGCTGCTATTGAAAAGTTTTGCGGAGTCGGGAAAAGCCGATTTGCCGCCTGTGGTGGCGCTGCCGGTTCCCCTGAAAGGGTTGCTGACTCCCGATGTTTTACGCAGCGACCACGCGCCTTTCTGGTATAAAGGGATTGGTGCTGTGTTGGTGACGGATACTGCAAATTTGCGATCGCCCCACTATCACCAATCTAGCGATACATTAGCAACTATCGATCGACCTTTTTTCGCCGGTTCTGCTCAAATTGTTGTCAATGCCACGGCTAAATTATTGGAAATTCGGTAATCTACTCGTTACCAGGCTCTGCCTGGTAACGCATATCTGGAGGCTCTGCCTCCAATTTTCCCACGCCAAGCAAGCGAGGCACAGCCTCTGGACATCGGTTCCTAGGCAGAGCCTAGCAACCAGCTAAATAACTAATAACTAATAATTAATAACTAATAAATACTAACTAATAACTAATAACCAATAACTAATGACTAACAAAGAAAGCTTGCAACGGCATTTACTGCAACTAGACAATCGAGGCTACAAAGCCTACAAAGACATTCAAGGTAATTACGACTTTTCTGAATTCACCTTAATTATTGATTACGTGCAGGGAGATCCGTTTGCTTCTCCCAGTAAATTTAGAGTCAGAGTTCCGCCACACATAGCTCAAATTCCCCGCGAACTTTTCAACTCTCGCAGTCGAGAAATAGCCTTGCGAGATTACCTAACTCGCCAGTTTGACAAAGCAGCACACAGCATCAGCAGCAAACGCGGCACTGGGAAAAGCGGTATGATTGCAGTGACTCGCTTCGGACAAGAAGTTTTAGAGCGAACTTCCGCATTTATCCTTTTTTCAAATACATCCGATATCGAAGATTTAGGAGGAGTTGAACTGCGATTGGCTGTCGGACTTCCAGCGGGCGGACGTAGTATTTTAGGGCGACAAGCTGCTGAAATGCTGTGCGAAGATATTCCGCAAATTGTCAGTCAATCTCTGAAGTATGCTAACTTAAATGCTGTGGAATGTCGCCGTCACGTTGAAACTGTAGAAGATGCTGACTGGCTGCGGCAGCAGTTAGCTGAAAAAGGATTAGTTGCGTTTGTTGCGGACGGTTCTATTTTACCCCGCCGCAGCGGTGTTGACCATCGCCCTTTGTTAAACAATGCTGTGGCTTTTCAGTCCCCGCCGTCGTTAAAAGTTGAGTTTAATTGTCCGAATCGCGGTTTGATTTCCGGTATGGGTATTCCGGCTGGCATTACTTTGATTGTTGGGGGCGGCTATCACGGCAAATCAACTTTACTCAAAGCTATTGAATTGGGAGTTTACAACCGAATTCCCGGAGATGGTCGGGAATTTGTGGTGACTAATCCGGCGGGGGTTAAAATTAGGGCAGAAGATGGGAGAAGTGTTGCGGGAGTAAATATTTCGCCTTTTATTAACCACTTGCCGCAAGGTAGAGATACTGCACAATTTTATACTGAAAATGCGAGCGGTAGCACGTCGCAAGCTGCTAATATTATTGAGGCTTTGGAAGTGGGGAGAAGGAAGTTCGGCAACGGATTCTGTAACGGATTTAACGGATGTCAGTCCGATGTCCGTCGGAAGAAGGAAGAAGGAAGAGAGAATGAGGAACAGGAGAGAAGGAAAAAGGAACAGGATTTAGTGCCTGTTTTATTAGTTGATGAGGATACGGCGGCGACGAATTTTATGATTCGCGATCGCCGAATGCAGGAACTCATCGCTAAGGATAAGGAACCGATTACGCCGTTTATTGATAAAGTTAAACAGTTGTACGCAGATTGCGGCGTATCGACTATTTTAGTAATGGGGGGAAGCGGCGATTATTTTGATGTGGCGGATACTGTGATTTCAATGGAGAATTTTCTAGCATATAATGTAACGGAGAAAGCTAAAGAAATTGCTAATAATTACTCGATTAGCCGCGCTGCTGAAGGGGGAGAAAATTTTGGTGAGATTACTCAAAGAGTGCCGATTCCTGCTAGTTTAGATCCGAGTCGGGGACGGCGAGATGTGCGGGTGAAGGTGCGGGATGTTGATGAATTGGCTTTCGGAACTGAGGAGATTGATTTGGGTGCTGTTGAACAAATTGTGGACAGCGGACAGTTAAGGGCGATCGCTGCGGCAATGGTTTATGCTAAGCAGCAATACATGGACGGGAAACGCACTTTGTCGGAAATCATAGATTTGGTGATGGCAGATATTGACGCGCAGGGCATGGATATTTTATCGCCTTTTCCTGAAGGGGATTTTGCCATGTTTCGACGGTTTGAATTAGCTGCAGCAATTAATCGGCTTCGTAGTTTGTCGGTTGTTGCTAAGTAGACTTGCTTAATATAAGTGTATTGTTGTCCTACTTTTGATATGCTGACAAAAGTGAGTGCAAAAACCGCGATTGAAGTATGACAGGCAATATAGGACAACTGACTGCTTTAAGCGATCGACCTTATATAGTATTAAGCAATCAAGGCGAGATTTTACAGTTAGAGTTAAAACAGCAGCAGCACGTATTGGGGCGCGATCGCACTCGTGCTGATTTAGTCATTCCCGAACCCTGGCGCGCAGTTTCCGGCGTTCACGCTGTTTTGCGCCAAATAGGGGATAATTACTGGATTTACGACGGTGACGGGCAGCGGCCGAGCACTAATGGCTTATTTGTCGATCGCACTCGCATCACTCCCAATGACGGTTATTGTCTGAAAAACGGTACAGAAATTAAAATCGGTCTCGATCCTCAAAATCAAGTTTTGCTGACTTATTTTAATCCGCTGGCGAATCAGGTTGCTGTCCCTAGCAAGCAGTCAATTCTTCTTAAGAATCGGTCGGTTTTGTTGGGTCGCGATCCAAACGCTTCGCTGCAATTAGATGCGCCGCTTGTTTCTAGACGCCACGCCACAATCGACCAAGACAGTCGCGGCAATTATATTTTGCGAGACCACAGCGTTAACGGGGTTTTTGTTAACGGTCAGCGAGTGACAAATTCTGTACAGTTGTCCGAGGGAGATGCAATTCGGATCGGCCCGTTTACTCTAACTTACCGCAGCGGTGAGTTGGAGATGCAAGACTCAGGCCATCAAATTCGTTTGGATGCTGACAGTCTGGTGATTCCGAAACGTTTGGATAACATCACTTTGGCGATCGAACCGGGGCAGTTTGTGGCTTTAGTCGGCGGTAGCGGCGCTGGCAAATCTACTTTAATGCGGACGCTTTTAGGCATCGAAAAAACTACTAACGGCGCTGTATTTCTTAATGGCGACAACCTGCGCCAAAACTTCAATATTTACCGCAATCAAATTGGTTACGTGCCTCAAGATGATATTGTACACGCAGATTTGACAGTAGAAGAAGTCTTGAGTTATGCAGCTAAATTGCGCTTACCTCCCGATACAGATGTCAAGCAGGTAGTCGCCAAAACTTTAGAAGATATTGAAATGACTCACCGTCGCAAGGCTTTGGTAAAACAGCTTAGTGGCGGACAGCGGAAGCGGGTCAGTATTGGAGTTGAACTGTTAGCAGACCCGAAACTTTTCTTTTTAGATGAACCGACTTCAGGACTCGATCCGGGTTTGGATAAGAAGATGATGCAACTGCTGCGAAAGTTGGCAAATCAAGGCCGGACGGTGATTCTGGTGACTCACGCGACGGCAAATATCACGATGTGCGATCGTATTGTTTTTATGGGTCGCGGCGGACGCCTTTGTTACTTCGGCCCGCCTAGGGAAGCGCTCGATTTTTTCGATATCAAAACTGGCGATTTTGCAGACATTTACAACGAATTAGAAACAGGAGAAACCAACGTTCAAAGCTGGGCAGAAAAGTTTAATAAATCTCCCTACTATCAGCGCTATATTGTCAACCACTTCAGCAGAAGCCAGGCTAATGCAAAAATACATTCTGCACCTTCTGCACCAAAATCTCAATCTTTTGTCAAACAACTCGTTTTGCTCGCCCAGCGCTATTTTCAACTCGTTTCCCGCGACTTAGTTAACTTTAGTTTAGCTCTTTTAACGGCTCCGATCGGCATTAGTTTGCTGCGGCTAGCCGTCAGAGATAAAGACCCGTTAATTGGCGCACCGGAGGCAACTTTAGCACCTTTGGCGCTCAGAGTTTTATTTGTATTTACCTGCGCGGCGATTTGGGTAGGGCTGGCAACTTCTCTGCAAGAAATTGTCAAAGAATCTGCTATTTATCTGCGCGAACGTTTGGTCAATTTAGGATTGTTTGCTTATTTAGGCTCAAAAGTTTTTATACTTTCTGGTTTGGCAGTATTGCAAACGCTGTTAATGGTAGGAGTTATTCTGATTGCTTTTAAATCCCCCGAACCGAGTTTTATTTCCTGGCCTGTGGGAGCAAGTATTACCACCTTCCTAACTTTAATGAGCTGCATAAGCCTTGGATTAGTCGTTTCCGCGATTGTTAAAAATAGCTCTCAAGCTAACAGCGCTTTGCCTCTATTATTGTTGCCTCAAATTATTTTTTCAGGAGTTTTGTTTAAGATGGAAGGTGCGGCGAGCAAGTTTTCTTGGCTGATGTTAAGCCGCTGGTCTGTGGGTGCTTACGGCTCTTTAGTTAATGTGAATGAGATGGTTCCCGCGCCTACTACATTACCGGACGGGAGTACGCTTCCTCAGCCGTTTGAGCCTACTCCTGTTTACGATCCAACGTGGGAAAATTTGGGTTTAAATTGGGGTATTTTGTGCGTGCATATTTTCGTTTATTTGATGTTGACTCTGTGGTTGCAGAAGCGGAAGGATATTTTATAATTAAAATTACGCTTTTTTAACTCACAGTTCATTATCAAATCAGATCATTGGAGGAATAAATGTTAGTTAAAACCAACGCAGTAGTAGAAATTGCTGCATCGCCTGAAGTAGTCTTTGATTTTGTTACGTCCCTGTCAAATCTGCCCAAAGTCTTTCGCGGATATGGCCCAATTCCAGCAATTATTAAAGCTGAGATGGCAGATGGTGGAGAAATGCGCGAAGGCGGCGTGCGGCGGATAGAAAATTCCGACACTTCGGTGATTGATGAAGAAATCATTACTTTCAAAAAGCCAGAAAGACAAACCTACCGACTGGTTAGAGGGTTTAAGTTTCCGATTTCTCTACTCATTGAGTCTGGTGGCGGAGATTGGAATTTCACTGCTACAGCAAAGGGAACTCGGATTGATTGGGAGTTTTATTTTATGCTGACTTCTCCGGTATTCTATCCCCTTGGGTTGTTGCTAGTTCAGGTTTTTATGCAAAAAGCTATGCAGCAGTGTTTAGATAATATTCAAGAATATTTGGCTAACCCAAGCGAATAGATTGTATGAATTATTGGCTAATGAAGTCGGAACCCGATGTTTATAGTATTGCGAATTTGAAGCACGATCGCACTTCTATTTGGGATGGCGTTCGCAACTATCAAGCTCGCAATTTTATGCGAGAAATGAGTCGGGGAGATTTAGTATTTTTTTACCATTCTAATACTAAATTTCCGGGTATTGTCGGGTTAGTGCGCGTCGTGGAAACAGGGATTGCTGACCCAACTCAGTTCGATATGAATAGCGAATATTACGATCCTAAATCGCCGTTTGATGCTCCTCGCTGGCAAACGGTGAGAGTTGAGTTTGTTGAGGAATTTGCTAAATTAATATCTTTGGATGAACTGAAACAAAAGTTTAGTGCTGATGAGATTTTGGTGGTTAGGAAAGGCAATCGGTTATCGGTGATGCCCGTATCTGAAAGTGCGGCACAGAAGATTTTGAAGATGAAGTAGGAGAAAAGAGGAAAATAGATCCCGATGTCGATCCGTATAGTGAGAATAGGAGATTTAAACTGATTATATTATTTGGAGTTTTCGATGATTAGCGATCGCCTGTCCCACCTGCAATCTCAAGTCCAAAGCTACTACAAGCAACTCGCTGGCAGGGAAAAAGCGAAACTGTTGGCACGCTTTGAAGACAAGGAACTGCTTCAGCAGGGAATTGACGCACTCAAAGAAGAACTCCGTAGCGTTGAAGGAGAGTATTGGCTGTGCTGGCGGGCGGAAATTCGCGGATTGACGATTCTCGAAGCAGATGCCGAAATAGTTGCGAGTCAATTGGTGGGGGAAGTGGAGTTTCTGGAGATGGAACCTGCGGTTCAGAGGAATGCTGAATTGATGACGGTGTTACAGGAAATCAAAGCGGAATTGAGTAAGCCGGGAATTCCGGCGGCGGGAAAACTCAAAGCAGCGATTCCGTTGTTGCCGGGATTAATTTCCTATGAGATGGAGTTGGATACGGAAGGATTGTTGCGGCGGGTATTTCCCACGTTTTGTAACTTGGCAGACAAACTAAAAAAGTAACGCCCTCCGAAACACCCCCAACTTCGGAGGAGAACCCGCAAAGGACAACGGAGAACCCGCAAAGGACAACGGAGAACCCGCAAAGGACAAAAAGGGTTTGGCTAGTTGTAGGGGCGATCGGGTTATTGACTCTCGGTGGTGGCGGTATAGGTTTGCATTTTCTACAACCTCAGTTATCACCTCTGTGTCTCATACAACAGTGCGAACAAAAAACGAAAACTGTAACGGTTCTGTTAGCGGAGTTTGATGGGGTAGATGCGAAAAATTATCGCGTCACAGAAACGATTTTACATAATTTGCAGGAGGCAACTAAAAATTACCCAACCGTGAAAATTTTGCCCCTAAAACAAGCGATTAGTCAGCAGGAAGGTAAAGATAAAGCGCGGGAATTGGGCAAGAATAAAAATGCGGATATTGTGATTTGGGGTTGGTATGGCAAGACGCAGCAGAAAGCCCTAGTCAGCGTGAATTTTGAGATTCTTTCAGCAGCAAAGGATTATATCGATGTAGGTAAGCAAGTGCAGGGAGAACCTCGCAACATGGCGGTGGCTTCGCTAGAACATTTTGAGATACAATTCAATTTAGCGCAGGAACTGAAATATTTAACGTTGGTGACATTGGGGGTGTCTGCTTATGCAGCGGATGATTGGGATAATGCTATTAAGCAACTAACGGCAGCACTTTCTGTGGCTAAACCAAATAAAGCTGCACTTGACCCAGCCACTATCTATTTCTATCGCGGCAATGCTTACGACAATAAAGGGGAATACGATCGCGCTATTGAGGATTACAATCAATCCCTTCTACTCAATCCTAAATTCGCAGTAGCCTTCAACAATCGCGGCAGTGCTTACGGCAATAAAGGGGAATACGGTGGCGCCATTGCCGATTTCAATCAAGCCCTAAAACTCAATCCTAAATTCGCAGAAGCCTTCTACAATCGCGGTCTTGCTTACCGCAATAAAGGGGAATACGATGGCGCCATTGCCGATTACACTCAAGCCATAAAACTCAATCCTAAATTCGCAGAAGCCTTCAACAATCGCGGCAATGTTTACCGCACTAAAGGGGAATACGAGGCCGCCATTGTCGATTTCAATCAAGCCATAAAACTCAATCCTAAATATGCAGAAGCCTTCTACAATCGCGGCAGTGCTTACGGCAATAAAGGGGAATACGATCGCGCCATTGGCGATTTTAATCAATCCCTTCTACTCAATCCTAAATATGCAGCAGCCTTCAACAGTCGCGGCATTGCTTACGGGAATAAAGGGGAATACGATGGCGCAATTGCCGATTTTAATCAAGCCATAAAACTCAATCCTGAATTCGCAGAAGCCTTCTATAATCGCGGTCTTGCTTACCGCAATAAAGGGGAATACGATGGTGCCATTGCCGATTACACTCAAGCCATAAAACTCAATCCTAAATACGCAGAAGCCTTCAACAATCGCGGCAATGTTTACCGCACTAAAGGGGAATACGATGGCGCCATTGCCGATTTCAATCAAGCCATAAAACTCAATCCTAAATATGCAGAAGCCTTCTACAATCGCGGCAGTGCTTACGGCAATAAAGGGGAATACGATCGCGCCATTGAGGATTTCAATCAAGCCCTAAAACTCAATCCTAAATATGCAGCAGCCTTCTACAATCGCGGCAGTGTTTACAACGATAAAAAGGAATACGATCGCGCCATTGAGGATTACAATCAAGCCATTCAACTCAATCCTAAAGATGCAGAAGCATTCTATAATCGTGGCATTGCTTATGAACTCAAAGGCGACAAAGTAAAAGCAATTGAAAGCTATCGCCAAGCTTTAGCCGTCGCTCAAGATCCGCAGGTGAAGGAGTTGGCCCAGCGGAAGCTGAAAGAACTGGAAGGGAAGTAATTTTAGGTTTCAGCGATTGAGAATGTCCTAACCGTCTTGGCAGTTCCTATATAGCAAGCCTAAATTATTTTTGTAATTTTGTAGGGGCAATCCCCCCGTGGTTGCCCCGATCGATCTGGGGCGGGCACGGGGGCGCCGCCCCTACATTCTCCTAAAGACCGGCCGCACAAACAGCCGCACCAATTAACCCTACATTGGGATTCAAAACCAATCGAACTGGCATCATTTCTAACAGCGAATCCATCCGGCCTTTGTGCGTAAAAGCTCGCATGAAACCCCCTTCTAGAATCAGCGGCAAAATCTTAGCAGCAATGCCGCCAGCTACGTACAAACCGCCGTAAGGTAACAGTGTCACAGCCAGATTTCCCGCCACTGCACCGTAAGCTTCTACAAACATTTGCATTGTTTGTTCGGAAAGCCGATCGCACTTTTTGAGGGCCGCCTGTGCAATTGTCGCCCCCGGATCGACAGTCTTTTCAGTTTTCCCGATTTCTGACTCCCATTTTTTGATAACTTCCCCTACCTCCGACGATTCAGGAGCAAACTTTCTGTCCCGCAAAAACTGGTAAATTGAAACAATCCCTAGTCCCGAAACTACACGCTCGATCGATATTCTTTGAATGTCGTGTTTTGCTAACAAATATTTCAGCAATTCAAACTCCAACTCCGAACGAGGAGCAAAGTCACCGTGCCCCCCTTCCGAAGAAAATACCCTGATGCCATTTGCTTCGGGAATTCCAAAACAATTTCCCAAACCAGTACCCGCACCAATCACAGCAATTGGATCGTGTTGGCGGGGTTTTCCAACTTGCAAAGTGTGCAAATCTCGATCGTCCAAAGCCCACACGCCGTAGCCAACCGCGACAAAATCATTAATTAAACTAACGTGTGATATTCCTAATTCTTGTTCCAGACGCTTCGCATCCAGCCTCCAAGGCAAATTAGTCAGTTTTGCAGTGTTGTTAACCACCGGGCCTGCGATCGCAAAACAAGCTTTTTCAGGCAATGGCGCAAAATCCAATTTCGTAGCAGCTTCCGTCAAAAACTGCTGCACCATCGGCACTAAATCTGGAAACTCCCCGCTCGGATAGCGAAACTCGTAAAGAGCGTTCATTTCACCGTTAACAGTCCTTTCCACTAAACGCAAAATTGTCTTAGTTCCGCCAATATCGCCTGCTAATAATAATGCCATAAATCTCTTTTTCCACCAAAGATAACATTCCCCATTTAAACACCCACAGTATTAATTGCCAACCAAGCCCGCAGCACCTCAGCCACAGTCCAAGCTTGAGCCGTGCAGCCCCGCGGCGAGTGGGGGGCGTCGCCCTCAAAAATTTCGCCCAGACTGCCAACTCCGCCGGCTCTTATATGATGTGCCATCGGTTCTAGGAATTCGCGAGCTTGTGCTGGATCTTTGTATACGTGCAAGTGCGCCAAGACAAACGGGCCAATCAGCCAGCCCCAAACTGTGCCCTGGTGGTACGCGCTGTCGCGCTGCAATTGGTCGCCTCCGTATGCGCCGCGATACTGCGGGTGCTGCGGCGAGAGGCTGCGGAGGCCGACAGAAGTCAGAAGCTGTTGAGCGCAGGCGTCCACCACGCCGCGCTGCTGGATGGGCGTCAGTAACGGTGTATAGCGGGTTTCCTGGCGCATCGCCGCTGACAAGGAGTTGGCGGAGTGAGGAGGAATCGAGTCTAGGGGCAAGGATACGGCGAATATCTGGTTGGGCCGCAGCGAGGTATCGTGTCCGTCTGGGCCGTCGATAACGTCGTAACAGTAACCAGTTGAGGCGTTCCAGAAGCGAGGGAATCCGGCGGCCGTTCGATCGCCCAATTGCTGGTATTCATTGTGAGGCTTGCCCAATTTTCGAGCAAAACTTGCCATAGCTTGTATAGCATTGTACCAAAGCGCGCTGAGTTCGATCGGCTTACCAATCCGAGGCGTCACCACCCAATCGCCGATTTTCGCGTCCATCCAAGTCAGTTGCACGCCGGTTTCGCCCGCGTAGATTAAACCGTCATCGGGATCGACGCGGATGTTATACCGAGTTCCCTGTATGTGCCAGTCAACAATCTCACATAGAGTAGGCCAGAGTTCGCTCAAAAGTTCGTCGTCCCCCGTGGCATCAATATAAGCGCGAATTGCCTCAAAGTACCACAGAGTGGCATCTGCGGTGTTGTATTCCGGTTCGCCGCCCGCATCCGGGAAGCGGTTCGGCAGCATCCCCCGATCGACATACCGCGCAAATGTCCGCAAAATCGATCGCGCAATTTCCCATCGCCCGGTACAGATTGTGAGACCGGGCAGGGCGATCGTCGTGTCGCGCCCCCAGTCGCTGAACCAGGGATATCCGGCGATAATCGTTTTGCCTGCGGGTTCCTCCGGTAGCGGGCGGCTGACGATAAATTGGTCGGCGGCTAGCACTAAGTGATTGATCCAGTCGGGAGATTCGCTCACTTTTGACCATTTTTCCAGCACTTCTCCCTCATAAGTGCGACGAACTTCTAAAGCTGTACCGCCGTTGAGTTCGGTATTTTTCTCGGTGCTGGCTATCAATGTGAGAGAACTTCCCGGTGCGATCGTCATGTGAAAAGTCGCCGCGTGCAAGTGATCCTCGCAGTAGTCCAATCCGCGCCGCTTTTCGGCTGCTAGGTCAAATCCGTAATGCCAATTGTATAAAGGCGTAGAAACTCGAAAATTCGCCTCTGGTTCGGCATCCGTCAGCAGGTACAGGGGTACAGACTTGGGAAATGCAGTCACGCAAACCCCGCGTTCTAAGGTCTGTAGGCTCATCTGCCAGTCGCCGACGCTCGTTGTGTGGTGGTAGTCGCGATAGTTGACTAGGGCTTTGACAGCGAGGGCGATCGGTTGTGAGGCGCGGTGCAAGCGGTATTGAATATATGTTGTGTTAGCACCTTGCTGCATCCAAATCCGCTTTTCCAGGATAGCGTCGGCGAGAGCAAACCTCCAAACAGGCGTCGTGCCTTCTAGGTGAAAGCTTTCGATGTATTTGTAGCCGTGGGGTTCCATCGTCGCGTCGGCCCAGCGGTTTGTATAAAGCGGATAGGCGCGATCGTTATACACAGCCGTCTCGTCCAGCTTGGCGAGCATCAAAGTGCGTCCCAGCGGGGGTTTGAGGGCGGCTATCAGCAAGCCGTGATAGCGGCGGGTGAGGAGATTTGCGATCGTCCCGCTAGCGTAACCGCCGATCCCGTTTGTGACCAACCACTCCCGAGACTCCGCCGAGTCGAGATTGCAGCAGATTTCCCGTCCAAAAGCCATAACCATAAAGTCCACACTCGCGCTGATTTTTTACCTACCTTTAGGTAGATTTTCGACATGATATCAACCAGAAATATTAACGCTTGCAGGCCGTTAATTTGGCGATCGGCCCCGTGCCGATTCCTGCTCTAATTTAAGCCTAACCAACCGCTAATTTTGCCCCTTACCCAATTTTCCCCTTTGATGCCTCTGTCTAAAGTTAGTTGTTTGTTATATTAAGTAATATTACCGTCTAAACAGGCGCTGAACGTTAAGGGCAAGCATTTGATAGCGCGTCGGGCGATCGAACTACCAACCTATTTTATAAGGAGAACAGCTCAAAGTGAAGATAGGAGCAAATTACCTCGGCAATAACCAATGTGAATTTACCGTTTGGGCGCCCACCCTCAAACAAATCGCCGTCCAAATTGTTTCTCCCAAAAAACGCCTGATACCCCTGCAACAATCCGCAGAAGGTTATTGGCAAACCACAGCTACAGACATCGAACCAGGAACCCTTTACACTTATCAAATCGAAGGAAAAACCGACCGACCAGACCCAGCCTCAAAATATCAACCCCAAGGCGTGCACGCTCCGTCGCAAGTAATAGATGAAAATATTTTTACTTGGACTGACACAAATTGGCAAGGCGTGCCGCTAGCCGAAATGATTATTTACGAACTGCACGTCGGCACATTCACCCAAGCCGGAACATTTGAAGCAATAATTCCCCAGCTAAAACAACTTAAAGAATTGGGCATCAACGCCATCGAAATAATGCCAGTAGCCCAATTTCCGGGCGAGCGAAACTGGGGATATGACGGCGTATATCCCTACGCGGTTCAAAACTCCTACGGCGGCCCCGAAGGCTTCAAAACACTTGTCAACGCCTGCCACGAACAGGGCATTTCAGTAATTCTCGATGTAGTTTACAACCACCTCGGCCCCGAAGGAAACTATCTCAGGGACTTCGGCCCCTACTTTACCTCAAAATACGGCTCGATTTGGGGAGACCCCCTCAACTTCGACGACGCCTACAGCGACGGCGTGCGTAACTACTTTCTTGAAAACGCCCTCTACTGGTTTCGAGACTATCACATCGATGCCCTGAGATTAGATGCCATTCAAGCAATATTTGAAGTAGGTGCAAGACCTTTTTTACAAGAACTATCCGATGCCACAGCCGATATTTCCCAAGAACTAGGACGGCAACTTTACTTAATAGCCGAAAGTGACTTAAATGATGTCCGCACTATACGTCCCAAAGAACTCGGTGGCTTCGGACTAGACGCCCAATGGTGCGATGATTTCCACCACGCACTGCACGCTTTGCTCACCGGAGAAGACGACCGATACTACCAAGATTACGGCAAGTGCGAACACTTAGAAAAAGCCTTCAAAGAAAGCTTTGTTTACTCCGGTCAGTACGCCCCCCACAGAAAGCGGAAACACGGCAATTCTGTTAAGGATGAACCGGGTCATAAATTTCTGGTGTTTGCCCAAACCCACGACCAAATCGGCAACCGCATTTTGGGAGACCGACTATCCAAAATAGTTGACTTTGAAGGATTGAAACTTGCAGCAGGCACTGTCTTAATTTCTCCCTACATTCCCTTCTTTTTTATGGGAGAAGAATACGGAGAAGAAGCACCGTTTTTTTACTTCGTTTCCCACTCGGACGAAAACTTAATTGAAGCTATCCGCAAAGACAAACAACAAGAATTTAAAATCTTTGAAGGCCGAGGCGAGTTTCAAGACCCCCAGAGTCCTGAGACTTTCGATAAGTGTAAGTTAAACTGGGAAAAACAAACCGAAGGCAAACACAAAATCCTTTGGGAATGGCACCAACATTTGATTCACCTGCGGCGGACAATACCAGCCCTTAAAAAACTCGACAAAAACAGTCTAGAAGTGTCCAGCATTGAAGCGGAAAAAATCTTATTTCTACGTCGTTGGACAGATGACAGCCAGATATTCTGCATTCTAAACTTCAACAGGCAAGAGGTAGCTTTTACGGCTGCACTTCCCCAAGGCAACGGTCACAAAATTTTAGACTCTGCTGATGAAAAATGGATGGGTTCAGGTTCTAGCTTGCCTGAAAAGATAACTTCAGAGCAAAAATTGACCGTTAAACCGCAGAGTTTCGCACTCTACGAATTAGAATAATTAAAAGTCGAGGCAGAGCCTCAAATACAGGCGTTCCTAGGCAGAGCCTAGGAACAAGAAACGGGAGGCAGAGCCTCTCTCATTCCCAGGCATAGCCTGGGAATGCAGTTCAGGAGGCTCTGCCTCATATATTCTTAAAAAAGAAAACCCTAAACAAGCAGGAGTAAAATTAACATGATGAGAATTCCCACAACAACTTATCGGATTCAATTTCATGGAGGTTTTAACTTTGAAGCCGCCAAACAAATCCTTAGCTATCTGGAAGATTTAGGAATTACCGACGTTTACGCTTCACCCATATTTAAAGCCAGAAAAGGCAGCTCTCACGGATACGATGTGGTTGACTCAAATCAGATCAATCCCGATTTGGGAACATCAGAAAATTTTGAAGCCCTCACATACGAAATCAAGAAACGGAACATGGGATGGCTGCAAGATATTGTTCCGAATCACATGGCTTACGATACTCAAAATTTGCTGCTGTTAGACGTATTGGAACACGGGCCAGATTCCGACTATTTTGATTACTTTGATATTGAATGGAATCACGCTTACGAACATCTCAGGGGTCGAGTGCTGGCTCCGCTGCTGGGCAATTTTTATGGAGAGTGTCTGGAAAATGGCGAGATTCAACTCAAATACAGCGAAATTGGGCTGAGTATCAATTATTATAGCTTACAATTGCCAGTAAGAATTGAATCTTATGCTAAATTTATCAGTCAGAATTTGGGGCAGTTAGCCAGAGAATTAGGCAGACGCCATCCAGATTTTATCAAGTTTTTAGGAATTCTTTATTTGATTAAAAATACCCCTTCAGAAACTAAAGGTAAAACCAGATACGATCAGATAGCTTTTGTCAAAGGACTGCTGTGGGAACTCTACAATCAAAATCCCCTTGTACAGGAATTCATAGATGAAAATATCAAAGTTTTTAACGGAGAAAAGGGAAATCCCGAAAGCTTTAATTTGCTAGACGAATTGCTTTCCGAGCAGTTTTACCGTCTGGCTTTCTGGAAAGTGGGGGCCGAAGAAATTAACTACCGAAGGTTTTTTACAGTCAACGAACTTATTTCGGTAAAAGTTGAAGAGATTAAAGTTTTTCACAAAAACCATGCTCTGATATTCGACATGGTTGATGAGGAAAAGTTTACCGGATTGAGAATCGACCACATCGACGGACTGTACGATCCCACAGAATATTTGAAACGGCTCCGGGAGAAAACCCCAGACACTTACATCACTGTTGAAAAGATTCTGGAACACGAAGAAGATTTGCCGTCATATTGGCCGATTGAGGGAACTAGCGGCTACGACTTTTTGAATTACGTAAACGGCGTTTTTTGTCGGTGCGATCGCGAGCAGCAATTTACCGAAATATATCAGAGATTTACTCGCTTGAACGTTCCCTACGAACAGTTGTTTTTAGATAAAAAAGGACTGATTGTTGAGAAAAATTTGGCGGGAGACGTAGACAATCTAGCTCAACTTTTGAAGAATATCTCTGGTCAATCGAGACAGGGAAATGACTTTACTCGTCCCGGTTTGGAAAAAGCATTGGCGGCTGTTTTGACAATTTTTCCAGTCTACCGAACTTATATCAATCAAGACGGTTTGAGAGAGTCCGATCGCACTTACGTAAAATATGCGATCGCCCATGCCAAACAACAAGTACCCCGACTCCTCAAGGAACTTAAATTTATCGAAACGGTGCTGTTACTCGAAGAAGAAGAAACTCTAACACCAGAACAAAAAGAGCAGCGCCGGCACTTTGTAATGAAACTCCAGCAGTTGACAGGCCCATTAATGGCAAAAGGCGTTGAAGACACCCTTTTATACGTCTACTATCGGCTTTTATCCCTCAACGAAGTGGGAGGAAATCCCAGTCAGTTCGGCGTGTCGCTGGTAGATTTTCACGAGTTCAACCAAAAGCAGCAAGTAGCTTGGCCGCACAAAATGAATGCTACAGCTACCCACGATACAAAACGCGGCGAAGATGTGCGAGCCAGAATAAACGTTTTGTCAGAAATTCCCGATGAATGGGAACAGCAAGTCAGGTCTTGGAGAGAGGTAAACTCTTCTAAGAAAGTCAACTTTGTGAATCGAATGGTTCCAGATACTAATGACGAATACTTCCTGTACCAAACTCTGCTAGGCAGTTTTCCCTTTGAGGGAATTGAAAACACTGATTATGTCGATCGCCTGAAAGATTATGTCATTAAAGCTGTCCGCGAAGCAAAAGTTTATACGGCTTGGCTGAGACCGGATAACGACTACGAAGCTGGTTTTATGACCTTTGTCGATAGCGTTCTCGAACCTTCGGAACAAAATCCGTTTCTCAACAAGTTTATACCTTTCTGTAAAAAAGTAGCTAATTACGGAATTTTCAATTCTTTATCTCAAACGCTGCTGAAAATCACGGCTCCGGGCGTTCCCGACATTTATCAAGGGACGGAATTTTGGGATTTAAGCCACGTCGATCCCGATAACCGCCGTCCCGTTGATTATGAGCGCAGAATCGAGGTTTTGCGGGAAATTAAAGAGCAAGCTCAGACGGATATTTTGCAACTGGTTGAAGATTTGATGGCGACGCGAGAAGACGCTAGAATTAAGTTGTTTTTGACGGCAAGAGCGCTAGACGCGAGAAAAAAATACTTGCAAGTTTTTCAATCAGGCGACTATGTGCCCCTGCAAGCAGTTGGCACGTTTAAAGATAATGTTGTTGCCTTTGCCAGAAGCTTTGGAGAGACTACCGTTATTGTCATTGCTCCCCGGTTTTTGACGGGAATTGTCAAACCGGAAGAAATGCCGATCGGCAAACAAATCTGGAAAGATACTAATTTGAAATTATCCGAACAAATGCCGTCGGTTTGGAAAGATGCAATTACAAATCAGGCCGTAGAAAGTAACGGTACGTTGGCAATTGGTGAAGCTCTGAGTTACTTTCCTGCAGCTCTGCTGATCGGTAAAAAATAGCAATTAAAAGCTGGAAAATTCAAGAATTTTCCGAGATTCCCAAGAGGCGGACTTCAGGCTCTGCCTCAACAATATATTCCTTCCGAGGCACAGCCTGGAAGTAAACGAGTAGGGACAGGGCAATGCCCTGTCCCTTTTCAGAATTGATATTAAACCTGATTGGAAGCCAAAAAACCGATCGCCCCTACCAACCAAACAAAATTTATACCACAAAGACGGCAAATACAACACAACGTATACGGTTTGCCACAATACCCGAATCGATCGCACACCGTACATTGGGAAGAGTAAAGAAAAGCAGTCAACAACTGTAGCGGTGCAAGCCTCACGGATGCAACCGTCCCCCAACAGGTTCGGTAAATACCCCTTCATCGCAAGGTCTACCGCCCGCAGTATAGAGATCAGCACCCTATCGAAGACTGTATTAAAGCAGGACTCACTACCCGTAAACCGCGAGGTAAAATGGCAGTCCTGAATAACCAGACTATCGCACAGATAAAACACCAAAATTTTGTAGAGATTGGAGCCGGAACACCCCTATGGGAAAAGTAGTTGGAATTGACTTAGGTACGACAAACTCCTGCGTCGCAGTTATGGAAGGCGGCAAACCCACCGTCATAGCCAACGCCGAGGGGGGTCGCACCACACCTTCTGTAGTAGCATATGCTAAAAATGGGGATCAACTTGTCGGACAAATCGCCAAGCGTCAAGCCGTGATGAACGCCGAAAACACCTTTTACTCAGTAAAACGGTTTATCGGGCGTCGGGTTGATGAAGTAACCCACGAAACCACTGAAGTTTCCTACAAAGTTCTCAAAGTCGGCAACAGCCTCAAACTAGACTGTCCCGCCCGTGGCAAGCAATTTGCCCCAGAAGAAATTTCTGCACAAGTTCTCCGCAAACTCGTAGAAGACGCCAGCAAATACCTCGGCGAAACTGTTACCCAAGCGGTAATTACTGTTCCCGCTTACTTCAACGACTCCCAGCGCCAAGCTACGAAAGACGCAGGAAAAATTGCCGGTATAGAAGTGCTGCGGATTATTAACGAACCTACAGCAGCAGCTTTAGCTTACGGGTTAGATAAAAAGAGCAACGAAACCATCCTCGTATTTGACTTAGGTGGCGGTACTTTCGACGTATCTATTCTCGAAGTGGGCGACGGCGTATTTGAAGTGCTAGCAACTTCTGGAGACACTCACCTCGGCGGTGACGACTTCGACAAAAAAATCGTCGATTACATCGCTAATGAATTCCAAAGAGCCGAAGGAATTGACCTTCGCAAAGACAAACAAGCACTGCAACGCCTGACGGAAGCAGCAGAAAAAGCCAAGATTGAGCTTTCGAGCGTTACCCAAGCAGAAATCAACCTGCCGTTTATTACCGCGACTCAAGACGGGCCAAAACACTTGGACACGACTTTGACGCGGGGCAAGTTTGAAGAACTGTGCTCGGATTTGATCGATCGCTCCCGCATCCCTGTTGAAAATGCGATCCGCGACGCCAAATTAGACAAATCTGCAATTAATGAAGTCGTCTTAGTTGGTGGTTCTACGCGGATTCCTGCGGTGCAAGAACTGGTCAAAAAACTCCTTGGCAAAGACCCCAACCAAACGGTAAACCCGGATGAAGTGGTCGCAGTCGGTGCAGCAATTCAAGCCGGCGTACTCTCCGGCGAAGTGAAAGACATCCTGTTGCTCGACGTTACTCCGCTGTCTCTCGGCGTCGAAACCTTGGGTGGCGTGATGACCAAAATCATTCCCCGCAACACCACTATTCCTACCAAGAAGTCGGAAACTTTTTCGACTGCTGTAGACGGCCAAACAAACGTGGAAATTCACGTTTTGCAAGGCGAACGGGAAATGGCAAATGATAACAAGGATTTGGGAACATTCCGCTTAGATGGAGTTCCACCAGCCCCCCGTGGCGTACCTCAAATTGAAGTTACTTTCGATATCGATGCTAACGGTATTTTGAATGTAGCGGCTAAGGATAAAGGTACTGGTAAGGAGCAATCGATTAGCATTACTGGTGCTTCTACTTTGCCCAGCAATGAAGTCGAGCGCATGGTGAAGGAAGCCGAATCGAATGCGGCTGCTGACAAGGAACGTCGCGAAAGGATCGATCGCAAAAACCAAGGCGATTCTTTAGCCTATCAAATTGAGAAGCAGTTGGCAGAATTGGGTGATAAAGTTCCCGCTGCTGACAAGACTAAGGTTGAAGGCTTGATCAAAGACTTGCGCGATGCGATCGCTACTGAAGATGACGATCGCATCAAAACCCTAACAACAGAGTTGCAGCAAGCATTCTACGCTGTCAGCAGCAACCTGTACCAGCAAGCAGGCGGCCCAACTGACGGCCCTGGCGGCCCTGGTGGCCCTGGTGGCTATGGAGACGGCGGCCCCACTGGCGGCGGCGACGACGTGATTGACGCCGACTTCACAGAAGGCAACAAATAGAAGGCTAAATTAAAAGCCCCCAGCTAGAAGCAAGAAACCCGGTTTTGAACAGAAACCGGGTTTCTGTTCTTTCAAAAACAAACCAAAGTCGATCGACTAAAATTACTAAAAATCTTGCTTGAGGCATAGAGACAAAACTAAAATGCTTCAGTAAATATCATAAACTAGCAGTAATATCCAATCCGTTAGCATCGGAATAGTAAATTCGAGTTCACTGTTGACTGTTTACTGTTCACTGTTCACGGCGTCAACAGTCAACCGTCAACAGTCAACATCATTCCGGTGCAACCGGAATCGATATAATATCGCAATCGAGAGCAATTAAATGTCACGTTCTCCTATACAAAATTCCTCCCCAAATACTCCCAGCCCATCTCATGTTGCATCCTTGCGCCGACTCCGCCGCATCAGCCATTTACTCGACAATGCAATTCCGATTCCCGGCACAAAATACCGCATCGGACTCGATCCGATACTGGGACTTATACCGGGCGGCGGCGATTTAATCAGTTCAATTTTTGCAGGATATGTTGTCTTCAAATCCGCTCAAATGGGAGTGCCACAAGAGACTTTAGTCAAAATGGCCACTAACATCGTATTTGATACAGTTGCCGGTACTGTACCCGTTGCCGGAGACTTGTTAGATGTTACTTGGAAAGCTAATGTCAAGAATATAGAATTGCTGGACGCTCATTTAGGTTCCCCGGAACCTGGGAAAAAAGCCGACTGGTTATTTGTGGCGGCTTTGCTGTTGGGTTTGGTGTTAATTGTCGGAGGCGTGATTTTCTTGAGTGTCATGCTTTTTGGGTGGCTATTCCAAGTAATTACAGGGCGTTAATCTTGGGTTGGATGGGCAAGATAAATCCCTCTCTTTATGTCATTCATAGTGATAGCATATAATCGGGAAAGTTCTCCTTAAAAATCATCTTTGAGGATGATTACGGGCATGGAAAAACATCTGGGTTTAACTACTCGTAGGGGGCGTTGCTTTTTTTTATGCCTCAACAAAGAGGGAAAACCTCACAGATTCGTAGATTACAAACAGGGCGCTTGGAAACGGGAGCATCTCACTTTTGCAGCAAAGCTCGAAATTGGAATTAGGAGTCAGGAGTCAGGAGTCAGGAGGAAAGAAGAAGAAGGAAGAAGGAAGGAGCCATAATAAGTGTTTTTACAAATATGAGATGCTCCCCTTGGAAACAAACCCAACACTTTTTTCGCAGCAATACTTAAGAAAAATAATAGGAGTATTAGCTACAAAAAAAACAGTGGCTGCAATCAATGTTCAATAAATAAATACTAAAGTGTGTCTGGGTTGAAAAATTCAACCAACCCCTACCAATAAAAGTTCTGATCCTCTTACGAAGAAGAGATATGTGGCAGAAATCTGAGATATTGCACCATTCTCAAGAACAGGCAAGATGCCTGTTCCACAAGAAAATTCACTCTGAGTAATAAAAAATATCTCTTAAGGGTATTGACAAATATTATTTAATGTGATTTTCAGTCTAAATATTCTTTTAAACTAGCTATTTACCCGATCGCCCTTGAGTCCGATATAGTGATATAATCCAGACTATAATATCAAATTGATATAAATGCTTGAATTATCAGCCCTTGGACTGCTACAGTTGCAACCCCTCCACGGCTACCGGCTAAAGCAAAAACTGGAGCTGTTTATGAGCAGTTGCATCAGCGTCAACTACGGAGCGATTTACCCGCTGCTGAAGCGCTTGGAAGAGCGGGGGGAGATTTCGGTAATAGCCGAAGAAGCCGGAGATGCGGGCTGTCCGCGCAAAATCTACGGAATTACCCCCAAAGGGCGCGAACTCTGGCGGCAAAAAATGCTCGAACACCCTCAAGAAAGCTGGGTTAACAGTGGTTCCCGGTTCCAAATCAAGTTTTTCTTTTTTGGCGACTTAGAACCGGCAGAACGGCTGAAGCTATTGGAACACCGCTTGCGAGCCTGTTACACCAGGCAAGACTACATCGAAAGCCTCAAGAGCGAATATCCACTAACCGATGACTATCAATTCGCCTCTCGCGATCGCTGCAAGTCAGTGCTGGCGTCAGAGATAGAGTGGTTAACCGAGCAACTAGCCAAGGAAAAAAGCGCGATCGCCGGAGTGCGTGACTCCCCAACCTTCGCTGAATCCGCCGACTCCAAGGGAAAATCCTTCCAACTCACCCACTCAGGTGACTCATAAGTAGGATGTGCAATCTTCCCTGCCATCGTAACTTTTGAGAAATAACAAGAAGCTTTCCTAAAAATAATCACTCCCTGGCTTTGCTAACTGCGATCGGACTAAAGCCCTGCACATACCTCAACCTCATTAAAAAGGTACTTTCCCGATTCCATCCTGTTTAAAATCGCTTGTCCTTATTCCCCCATGTTTGAGGGGAACGCCGGAAAATCAAAGATTTCGCCCAAGTCTCAGTCAGAAGTTAAAAAAAATCTAAGTGGTGCTGCCAATGAGTTATTCTAAATCCCCAGAATCCGTCGTTGAAGCTGAAGAGCAAAAACCTCCCACACCGGAACTGCACCCAACCGATGCCGACAGCGATCGACCAGAGGATTTTCCCCCCGTTGGCGATGATCGCCCTGAATCTGTTGCTAAACCCCGATCGCGCTGGCCTCTAATTGCCGCGATCGCGATCGCCACAGGCGCAGCAGGTTTCGGCTGGTACTCGTGGCAATCGGGTCAGAATCGCCCACCGCAACCGGCAGCAGCAGCCCAACCCCCAGCCATACCAGTCAAGCTCGCCGCCGTAAAAACCAGCTCCGTCGAAGATGCTTCCGAATTTGTTAGCAGCTTAGAAGCCAAGCGTTCAGTAGAAATCAAACCCGAAGCAGAAGGGCTAGTCACGGAGATTTTTGTCAAATCCGGGGACTTCATAAATAAAGGGCAAGCCATCGCCCGCATGAAAAGCGACAGCGCCCAAGCTGACTTGAGGCAATCCCAAGCCAACCTGATCCGCGCTCAATCCCACTTAGCCGAATTGCAAGCAGGAGCCAGGCCCGAAGAAATCGCCCAAGCTCAAGCCCAAGTCGCCCAAGCCCAAGCCAACCTCGCTCAACTGCGATCGGGCTCTCGGCCAGAAGAAATTGGTCAAGCCCAAGCCCGCGTTAGCCAAGCTGAAGCCGACCTCGCCGATGCCGAAACAGGTAGCCTCTTAGAAGAAATCGCCCAAGCAAGAGCGCAAATAGAAGCAAGCACAGCCGAAGCAAAGTTAGCCAGCCAGCAGCTTGCCAGATATCAGGCATTGGCAAAAGAAGGCGCAGAATCCGCGAACACTCTTGAGCAATACACCCAAAAAGAAGGCAGCGCCAAAGCCAATCTCCGAGAAGCTCAAAGGCGGTTCCAGCAGCGACAAAAAAACAGACAAGCCGAGATCGATCGCCGGACAGCAGCCTTGCAACAGCAGCGGCAAGCTTTGCAGCAATTGCAAAAGGGTTCGCGCCCAGAGGAAATAGCCAAAGCCGAAGCAGAAGTCGCACAAGCCAAGAGCAGATTAGCGCAGTTAGCAAATGGTACGCGCCAAGAACAACTCGATCAAGCTGAAGCGCAAGTTGCCGAGGCCGCCGCTCAAGTGCGCGGCTTTGAAGTACAACTACAAGAAACTGCGGTCATCGCGCCCTTCGCGGGAGTCATCGGCGACATACCAGTGAAGGTAGGTGATTACTTGCAAAAAGGTGATGCGATCGCCACCCTGACAGAGAACCAATTGCTAGACTTGCGGTTATCAATTCCTTTGGAACGGCAGCCTCAATTACGCTTAGGGCTGCCAGTACAAATGCTCGACGCTCAAGGTAAGGCGATCGCCCAAGGTCAAATCAGTTTTATCTCCCCGAACGTCAGCGCCAATTCTCAAACAATTTTAGCTAAAGCCACCTTTCCCAACCCCAGCGGCGAACTGCTTAATCTCCAGTTTGTAAAAGCTAAAGTCATCTGGAAACAGAGCCCCGGAATTTTAGTTCCAGTAACAGCAGTCACTCGCTTAGGTGGAGAAACTTTTGTCTTCACAGCTCAAAAGCCACAACAGCCAAAACCTGGAATGCCACCTTTAGTAGCGCGGCAAAAGTCCGTGAAATTGGGAACCATTGAGGGGAATAATTATCAAGTTATCGAAGGTTTGCAAGCCGGCGAAAAAATTGTTACGGCAGGCATCCTTAACCTGACAGACGGCGCTCCCCTTATGGCTCAAGAGGAAGGCAAAGGAGCCGGCGAAAAATTACCAGTAGAAAGCAAAAAATAAGGTATGTTGTTGCGCTTCTTCGCTCTTGATATGTGAATTAAAAGCGCTAAAGCGCAACGACGTACCTTACCTGAAACTACTTGATTGCTCCGCTATAAAAAAGGGGGCTATTTTAATTTTTGACTGAAGTGCAATTAGGAATTACCAATTATCAACTAACAACTACCCATTACCCAAATAATGTTTGCAGATTTCTTTATTAAACGACCAGTCTTTGCTAGCGTCTGCGCCTTAATTATTGTTTTGGTAGGCGCAATCAGCATTCCCACATTGCCGATCGAACGCTTCCCCGACATCAGCCCCACCCAAATCAACGTCACAGCTAACTATAGCGGTGCGAATGCTGAAGTTGTCGAAAATGCGGTAACAAACATCCTAGAAAGGCAAATCAACGGCATTGAAGGACTGAAATATCTAACTTCCAGTAGCACTAACAGTGGAACTAGCACCATTACAGCCACCTTTGATACTTCCCGCGACAAAGATATCGCCGCCGTCGATGTGCAAAATCGAGTTGCAGTTGCTCAACCACAACTGCCAGATGTCGTACAACGCACAGGAGTTACAGTTACAAAACAATCTAACAGCCTGCTGCTGGCTATAGGATTATTCACCGAAAATAAAGAATACGATACCATATTTTTAAGCAACTACGCCGACCTCTATTTAGCAGATACTTTAAAGAGAGTAAAAGGCGTGGGCGACGTGCGAATTTTTGGGGAAAGACGCTATGCTATGCGCCTGTGGATCGACCCCAATAAATTAGCTGCTCGTAATTTAACAATGCAAGATGTAACAAGAGCAATTAATGAACAAAACTTGCAAGTTGGTGTAGGAAGAATTGGTCAAGAACCCGCCCCAGAGGGGCAAATGTATCAGATCGATTTGACTGCAGAAAGTCGTTTAAAAAGCCCCACAGAATTTGAAGACATCGTTATTAAAAGCGAAGCAAATGGAACTTTAGTTAAGTTAAAAGATGTTGGGAGAGCAGAATTAGGAGCAGAAAATTATAACTCTTTCCTGCGGTTCCGAGGTAATGACGCGGTGGGTTTAGGGATTTACCAATTACCCGGAAGTAATGCTCTAAATGTTGCCCAGGCCGTCAAAGCAGAAATGGCAAAATTAGCTAAAAACTTCCCTCCGGGGGTGATACATAGAATCGCACTAGATACGACTCAATTTGTCCAAGAGTCAATGGCAGAAGTAGTCAAAACTCTGTTTGAAGCAGTCTTGCTAGTGGTGATAGTTATTTTTGTGTTTCTGCAAGATTGGCGCACTACGATTATTCCCACCCTCACAATTCCCATTTCCTTAATCGGCACATTTGCCTTTATCAAAGCTTTCGGCTTTACGATTAACAGTTTGTCTCTATTTGGTCTTACCTTAGCAACAGGTTTAGTGGTTGATGACGCTATCATCGTAGTCGAAAATATTGACCGTCTAGTCCGCCAAGGTATGAATGCCCGCCAAGCAGCTTCCGAGTCAATGCGGGAACTTTTTAGTGCTGTAATTGCCACTTCCTTAGTATTGATGGCCGTGTTCGTACCAGTGGCATTTTTCCCAGGGACAACGGGAGCACTCTATAAACAATTTGCCCTAACAATTGCTTTTTCCGTACTGCTTTCTACCTTTATGGCGGTTACTCTTACTCCCTCACTTGCGGCTATATTACTGCGCCCAAGTAAGAAGTTTGGCGGCCCGTTGGGTTGGGTGTTTAACCGGATTAATATTTTTCTGGATTGGACGCAAAAGAAATATAGAGATTCATTAATATTTTTAACACGATTTAAAACCTTTGTTACCCTGTTGTTTATTGCTTCTCTGGGATTCACCGCTTGGCTTTATTTAGCAGTACCGACAGCATTTATCCCAGAGGAAGACCAGGGTTATTTTCTGACAATTATTCAAGGGCCTCAAGGCGTTTCGCTGCAATACACCCAGCAGGTGATGGACAGAGTTGAACAAGAAATCCTCAAACTTCCTGAAGTTGTGGGGACTTTTTCTGTAGGTGGCTTTGGTTTTAGTGGTAACAGTTCCAACCAGGGGATTATATTTACTACACTTAAAGGCTGGGAAGAACGTCACGGAGAAGATCAAACTGTACAAGCGATTATTGGTAAGTTGCGGGGTAAGTTTTTCGCGATTCCAGAAGCTAGGATTTTCCCTGTAAATCCGCCTGCAATTCAAGGTTTAGGTCAATTTGGGGGTTTCCAATTTCAATTGCAAGACCGCAAAGGTAACAGCGGCTTAGACGCCTTAGTCCAGACTATGGGCGGGATTTTAAAGCAGGCAAATCAGACGCCCGGATTGCAGGCGGTATTTAGTACATTTGCAGCGAATACGCCTCAGTTAATTGTGGAAGTTGACCGCAATCGAGCTAAGGCTCTAGATATTCCCATTAATGATGTTTTCAGTACGCTACAAACGGCTCTGGGTGCTCAGTATGTGAACGATTTTAACCTCCAGCAGCGCAATTATCGGGTGTATGTTCAGGCGGATAAACAGTTTCGTGATAACCCTGAAGATATTGGGAAATTGTACGTGCGTTCTGGAAAGAATGAAATGATTTCTTTGAGCAATTTGGTGAAGATAACGCCGGTGGTGGGAGCGCAAAGTGTTAACCACTACAATTTATATAGGTCAATTGAAATTACTGGCACTCCGGCTCCGGGAGCGAGTTCTGGGCAGGCACTAAAATCGATGGAAAAGGTGTCGGCTGAAGTTTTGCCGTCGGGTTTTGGCTATGAATGGTCGGGGAGTTCTTTAGAAGAAATTGAGTCTGGCGGTCAAGCACCGATTATTTTCGGTTTGGGGCTGATTTTTGTGTTTTTGGTTTTGGCGGCTCAGTACGAAAATTATGTCGATCCTTTCATTATTTTGCTATCGGTGCCTCTGGCAATTTTGGGTGCACTTTTAGCTCAGTCGTTGCGGGGTTTGGCGAATGATGTTTATTGCCAGATTGGTTTGGTGATGTTGATTGGATTGGCTAGTAAAAATGCGATTTTAATCGTGGAGTTTGCGAACCAGTTACGGGAGCAGGGATATTCAATTGCTAAGGCTGCAGTTGAGGCTTCTCAAGAGCGTTTACGACCGATTTTGATGACTTCTCTGGCTTTCGTTTTGGGTATTTCTCCTCTGATTAACCCAGAAGGTGCGGGTGCAGCGAGTCGCCGATCGCTAGGGAATGCGATCGCGGGGGGAATGGTTGTTTCTACTGTCTTGAGTTTGTTTATAGTGCCGGTTCTGTATGTGGTGGTTGTCTCGGCTCGCGATCGCTTTAAGAAGCGCGATCGCCCGCAAAATCCGCCGGAGGATGGCACAATTTTGAACGGCAAAACAACTCCCCACGAGGAGATTGAACGCGATAAAGTATCGCCGTTGTAGTTGGTAAGTTGAAAAGGCGATCGTTTTGTGAGTCTCATTGGTGCGATCGCCCAAAACCCGCCAATCCCGCATCAAAACCCCCAAAGTCCCCAGATTAGTCCGGGGATCAATTCTTCAATCCCAAATCCCAAATCCCAAATCTAAAATCTAAAATCTAAAATCTAAAATCGATTGACGGCGGCCCCCATCTGCGGCTACGCTTGGAAGTGAGAGGTTGCTTGCTTGTAGAGGAGGCAGCCCGCGTCGCCCAAAAATCTAGTTGCACTGCCCAAAGCTGTTGGTAGCAGCAATGGACAGCTAACCGCCAAACTGATACCAGCAGTCTGGAGGCTAACGGAGTATCTTAACATCCTCTGTAGCCGCCCTGCTATGTGTTGAACTGCGGGGCGGCTGGGTTTTTGGGTTTTCCTAGAAAACCCAAAACCAGGAGAACATATTATGTCACAGGAATTCGTGCCTGACGACAACAAATCCGTTAGCGAAGCCCTCGAAGAGGATCGCCCAAATGACGACTCAGCAGCAGTATGCGAACAGGAAGTGGTGCTGTTAACCGTTGTCGGTTCGCCCAAGGGTGTCAGGGAAACCATACTCACTTTGTACCGACTAGGATTTGCCCAAGTCGGCGATTGGAGCCCCGTACAACGTGCAGCTAATCCGAAGCAGGTGATGAGCGTGCTGATCCGTCGTTCGCGGGCTAACGGTACACCGCCGAGAAAATCTGGACGGTAAGCTGCGCTGTCATTCTGAGTGAGTAGCTTAGGATTTACGCACGGGTGGTCAGAAACCGGGTTTTTACCAAATCTGCGCGCTGTAACGTGTCTTCTCGCAAAAACCCGGTTTCTTTGGTCGCAGTGCGTAAGTCCTGTATTATTTCTTCTTGTCTTTCCCTCGTAAGACTCGAACTAACTCAGTCATTGCACGGGTCAGAGTAGCGCTTGCACCAGTTAGAGTAGCAACAGCCAAAATTAATTCAGGTAGTGTTACCCAATATTGCGAAAATTGCGGTGTTTCAACTCGCCCAGGCGTTGTTGCAGGTTGCTCACTGTGGGTGATAGGTTGTTGATTTTGAGATTCCATCTTTTGACTACTCCGATATGTGTGATTGCTGGAGAAGTTCAATTGGCGCCAATTTGCTCTCACATCTCTAGAATCTCTGATGTACAAAGGTTTGAGCGTTCTAGTTTTGGCTCATATCTGTCGCTGCCGATCGAACTGAGCCAAAAATGAACCGCCCAAAAGCCATGTTTTGAGTAAAGCTGGTAAAAATCCTGAAATTATCAGGTATGAATCGAATATTTGTGCGGAATGCTTCATTTTAGATAGGTAATAATTTAGATTATTCTGTTAAATTAAATTTATTGAAGCATGGCTGTTTCTCTAAAAGCATCGAAAGAAGGACTAGAAATTGTCGATCGCGAAAGAAGAAAGAAAGGCTGGCAAGCAACAGCAGTTGCTTGGTATAGCGCGGCGAAAACTTCAGAAGCAACCTTGAAGCGATTTAGACGTAAAATACCTATTCAGCAAGATGTATTTGTTGCCATTTGTCAAGCAGTTGGCATAGAAAACTGGGAAGAAATTGTTGATAACACCCCAACTATGCAAACTGCATCATATATGGACTTTAGCGTCTATGACGATGCGTGGGTTGGGCGAGAAAGTCTGATTCAACAGTTGAGCGATCGCGTCACTTCTTCCTGTCGTGTCTTGCTATTGGTTGGCATTACAGGTATCGGTAAAACTGCTTTGGCTGAAAAGTTAGTAGAGGAATTGCGAGGAGATTGGACGGAACTCAGGGATAATTTTGAAGATGATAAAAAAGCTTCAGATTTTGCCAGTGTGGCGCTGGAATGGCTGGAAAAGTGGGGAGAAACTGTCCCAAAGGAGGAGCGTAAACCAGAGCAATTGTTACGGCGGTTAGTCAAACGCTTGCGGGAAAATCGGTATTTAATTCTCATAGATTCTCTTGAGTACCTATTGACAGGAAATGAAGAAGAGGGCTGGGGTGATTTTGCCGATGAGTGGTGGGGTAAGTTTTTTGTGAGTTTGTTGGCAGAATCATCTTGTCAAAGTCGGTTCATTCTTACATCTCAGGATTTGCCAACTAAGTTTGAAGCAGAGTGCGAACGCTACAGAAATCTCTGGTCTTGCCAACTTTTGAAAGGATTAGAAATCCCCGAACAGGTAGCGTTATTTCAAAAAGCTGAACTAGATGGCGATTTGGAATTACCGCATAGTCCCCTGCGAGTAATTGGGGAAGTTTATGATGGACATCCTTTAGCCTTGCGGACAATTGCTGGAGAAATTAAGGGTTCTTATGGAGGGAAAGTCAGGGCTTATTGGAAAGATAACAGTCGTTATATTGAAGAGGTAAAAGAGGCTATTGATGAAGCGCGTAACGAAGGAATAGTTCAAGGAGATGAGGATAGGTGGCAGTTAGCCTCATACACGAAGGTCTTGCGAAGGAAGATCAAAGAACGGATTGAGAAGACATTTGAAAGGCTCAAAAATGACGTTTATGATGCTTATGTTTTGTTTTGTATGGCTTCAATTTATCGATGCGAAGTCAAAGAAAAGTGGTGGGTGATTAATTTAGAAGACGAGGGTTACAGTGAGGAGCGGCAAAAAGCTGCAATGCAAACTTTGCGCGAGCGGTATTTAGTTGAATATGGCGGAATTGACGATGAGGATAATCGGCTGGTGGGACAACATAATTTAATTCGCAGTGTGGCGATAGACCATCGATTAATACTACCATAAGTTAAAAATATAAATTCACAATGACAAATAATGTAACACCATCTGGTGAGTTGGTTTTGAAAAAGTTAGGAATCAATCCTCATAATCTCCGTGCCGATTTTCTTACTCGGGAGCAGAGGCTTCAGTACAGAGCAGTTGTAAACTGGATCACGGATTACAAACCGAAGTCAGATGCTACTAATTTGGAGAAGGTGCGGGGGTATTTGGAAGCCTTTCATCATCTGGGTAAGGTAGAAGATTGGATGCGAAATAGCAAAATTATATCAATTCGACTAGATACACCTACCAAAGAGGAATTGCACCATCAATTATCACTGTGGGGCTACTACAAGGAATTGATTGAGCTTTATAAGCAAATTGTGGGCAAATTAAGCTCTAATCTGGATGCTGTTTTTCTCGCAAATCTGGGCAATGCTTACGATGCGCTAGGAAATTATACCCAAGCTATTGACTATTACCAACATGGTTTAACCATTTTTCGGAAAATTGCAGATCGTAAAGGTGAGGGCCGCGCACTGGGCAATCTGGGAGGCTCTTACCGTTCGCTAGGAAAGTATCTCGCAGCAATTGACTATCATCAACAGAGTTTAACCATTGCACGGGAGATTGGAAATCGCGAAGGGGAGGGAAACGCGCTAGTAAATCTAGGCAATGCTTATAATTCGCTAGGAAATTATCTCCAAGCTATCGACTATTACCAACAGGGTTTAACTATTTTCCAGGAAATTGCAGATCGCAAAGGTGAGGGAAACGCACTGGGCAATTTGGGTAATGCTTGCGATGGGCTAGGAAAATATCTCGCAGCAATTGACTATCATCAACAGAGTTTAACCATTGCACGGGAGATCGGAAATCGCGAAGGGGAGGAAATCGCACTGGGAAATCTGGGTAATGCTTACAATTCGCTAGGAAATTATCTGCAAGCAATTGACTATCACCAACAGAGTTTAACTATTGCACGGGAAATCGGCGATCGCAACGGTGAGGGACGCGCATTGGGAAATCTGGGAGTTGCTTACGATTCGCTAGGAAATTATCCTCAAGCCATCTACTTTCACCAGCAGCATTTAACCATAGCACGGGAGCTCGGAAATCGCAGCGGTGAGGGAAACGCACTGGGAAATTTGGGCAATGCTCACCGTTCGCTAGGAGATTATCCCCAAGCCATCGACTATCTCCAGCAGAGTTTAACCATTATCCAGGAAATTTGCGATCGCAACGGTGAGGGAATTATCCTGGGAAATCTAGGAATTGCTTACGGTCTGTTAGGAGATTATTCCCAAGCCATCCACTATCTCCAACAAAGTTTAACCATTGCAAGAGAAATCGGCGATCGTAACTGTGAGGGGAAGGCACTGACCAATCTGGGAAATACTTACCTTTCGTTAGGAGATTATTCCCCAGCCATCCACTATCTCCAACAAAGTTTAACCATTGCAAGAGAAATCGGCGATCGCAACGGTGAGGGAACCGCACTGTTAAATCTGGGAGTTGCTTACTATTCGCTAGGAAAATATCCTCAATCCATCAACTATTACCAACACAGTTTAACTATTGTACGGGAAATCGGACAACGCTCGGCCCAAGAGCGAACGTTACTTAATTTATGTAAAGCTTTCTCTGCTTTAGGAGACTATAACAAAGCAATAGAGTACAATAAGCAGCACTTAGCTCTCGTACAATCAACATAATAGTAACTGAAACTATTGATTTCTGATGAGAAAGCAAAACGCGATCGCCCCGCAGCTTATCCTCTCGGACGATCGCACTTATGGCATCAACCAACAGCAAACTCCGTAAATTTTCGTCTATATGGGGCTTTATAAGCCAAAACTATATCATGTTTGGGAACTCCAGCTTCTACTAATTCATTAGCAAATCCAATTTCTGTTCCATCCCGTTCGATCCAAATTTTGCCATCTTTAATTTCCACATAAATGATGCAACCAAATACTCGACTCAAATCTTCCCACCCGATATGCAACAATTGATAGCGAGATCGTTCCGTATCAAATATCAAATGCACTTCTGTCTTACTATTTAAGCGATTTTCTACGTGGTGTTTAAGAATCCTTTGTACCACTTCACTGTAATTCAATCCCTCCATTGCACAATCTCCTCTTGAGTTGGGTTGAAAATTAATAATTTTAGTTGATGTTCTACTATCACTCTTTGAATAAACCTACGACTAAAAAATTCATTGTAAACATCTTCAGGAACAGCCAAATACAAATTCCGCTCTGGTTCGGTCAATCTCAATGCTGAACGGTAGTTGAGACATTGACCGAGTGCACTGTGAAACTCTGTCACGTCTGAGGCTCCTAGAAAAGATTTTACCTCTACTGCAATCTTTTTACCAGTTTTTTCAGCGACGAGGATTTTTTCTGCAGTTAAGTCTATGTAAAAATCAACATCCTCAACTTCAATGAATAGATTTTCGTCAGTGATGATCCACCCATCTTTTTCGAGAGATGTTTTAACAGTATTGTGAAAAAAATCTTTAGCTGGCATAAATTAACTTGAGTTTTCAGCTACTTAAATTATAGTCAGGCTGACAAGCATATTCCCAAACTTGGCGATCGAGTACAGTAGGTAATCCCATCCTATAATATCCTAATTCACTTTAACTCAATCCCCCCACAGCCAGCACTCGCATCAAGTCCCATCAGGGGAGTGCCCGGAGTCATTTTGGGTATCTTTTCGCCGATCGCCCCCCATCGTGCAATAATGATATGACTTGCACAAAAGCTCTATTAGTAGGTAAATCTTGCCTACCTTACCGCTACATATAGCGTCTCAACTGTCAACCCGTGCAAGTTACCAATTAAACCGGCTGTTGCACTACACAAATTTTTCCTAATGGCTGAAGTCCCCCTAAATCCCGCAGAACTTGCAGAAGCCCTCAACGGCTTTACCGATATCAATTTCCAATTGCCTGACCCAGAAGACGAACAAATACCAGAGTTTGATTTTGAAAATCAGGTTGACAATGCCTGGAAAGTGTGCGATCGCTTCGACTTGCAAACCGACATTTGGCGGGGACGCATTCTCCGAACAGTTAGAGACAGAGAAAAAAAAGGTGGCGAAGGACGCGGCACAGGCTTTTTGAACTGGCTCAAAGAAAGAGAGATTGGCAAAAGTCAAGCCTATTCTTTGATAGAATTAGCTAATAGTGCCGATACTCTGATCCAGCAAGGAGATTTAGACCCAGATTCCATTAGAAACTTCAGCAAAAGAGCCTTTGTAGAAACCGCCAAAGCATCTCCCGAAGTCCAGCAAATGGTAACAGATGCCGCAGCAAATGGCGATCGCATCACCCGCCGCGAAGTCAAACAACTATCCGACGAATGGATGGCAATGAACTCAGATTTATTGCCAGAAGAAGTCAAAGAAAAAGCATCTACCGGTTCTCTACCTTCGCGCTACCTCGCTCCTTTAGTCAAAGAAATGGAGAAACTCTCCCCATCTCACCAAAGCGAAATTCAAAAAGAAGTAGCAGAAAATCCCGACGTAGATACTGTCAAACAGCTAACTTCCGACGCCAAGAACTTATCAAAATATCTCGACGCCGCCGCCCAAGTGCAAGCTCTCAATCAGTCTCACTTAGACATGGAAATGGCCTTAGAAGAATCTTTGCGAGTCGGCTGTTTGGGAACCACCGCCGACGTTGTAAAACAAGCCGCACAGCTAGAACAAACAGTAGTCAAACTCTACACAATTTGGAAGCGTTTAGGCAGTTTAGCAGATAGATTGTACGTAGATACAGGAGCAAGCACCCCCAATTTGCGGTTGCTTTTGGGATGCTTGGACAGTCTTTCGGGAGAAAAGATTGAAGTGGATTTCGGAGATGGAGAACGCTCTATTCGCTTGCAAATTTTCAGCGAATAGCTCAACCTTGACCGCAGATAAAAGCCAACATCCAGGCTCATTATCTGCGTCGAACCCTGTTCATCTGCGTTTAAAATTTCTGAGTTTTTTCCAAAGATAGCGGGGATGCAAATAACGCCGATATTTGGTAACTACTTCTTTCCCCAACAGCACTACGCTAATCCAAAAACAAACTTCCGCCCCAACAGCCAGAACGAAAGATAAAGTAGTTTTTTGGGTAATGTCCAGCGGCAGGAATGGCACAACAAAAAAGACTGCCAACCACGGTAGAAAAGATACGATAAATAAAAATAAACCGAGCTTTTGCATAGATTCACATACTACAGCTTTGATATCCCCTTTATCTGTTAGTCCACTTGGAGTTGACTTCACACCAATGTCAGCAACAGGCAAGATGCCTGTTCCACAAGAACATTTAGTATTTGTGGAACAGGCATCTTGCCTGTTCTGGAGAATGGTTCAACAAATGACTACAAACTTAATTGCCAAGCATCTCAAACTCAATTTTTAATCCCCGTTGCCGCAATCCCCCGAATAAACTGCCGCTGACCGGCCAAAAACAGCAACACCACCGGTACAGTTCCAATTACCACCGCCGCCATCAACAACTGCCAACTGCTAGTAAACTGTTCCTGAAACTCAGCCAAAGCTAACTGCACAGTTCGCAACTCCGGCCGCGTCGTAAACACCAGCGGCTTAAACAAATCGTTCCACTCCCCGATAAAGGTAAACAAAAACAGCGTCACCAAAGCCGGCCTCGCCAAAGGTAGCATCACCTGCCACAAAACCTGCCAGCGGTTAGCCCCATCCAGCATTGCCGCCTCCTCCAACTCCACCGGAACAGTCATAAAATACTGCCGCAGCAGAAAAATCCCAAAACCGTTAGCAGCCGTCGGCAAAATCAGCGCCCCGTAAGTATTCAGCAGATGGCCCCACTTCAAAACCAAGAAAATCGGAATCACCAAAAGCTGAAACGGAATTACCAGCGTCGCCAAAACCCCCAAAACTAGGGCCTGTCGCCCCCGAAACTTCAGTCTGGCCAAAGCATAACCGGCCAAAGCAGAAGTCACAACCTGAAAACCCGTCACTGCGATCGCCACTAGAGTAGAATTAAGGAATGCCAACAAAAAATTGCCCCGTCGCCAAGCCTCCTGATAGTTCGCAAAAGTCAAGCCTGTGGCCTTGACACCAACACCAGATGGTGATAAAGAAACCAAAAATACAGCAGCCAGTGGCAGCAGCACCAGCGCAGCCCCCGCCAGCAACAAAATAAAACTCAGCAGTTCGAGCGCTTGAGACCTGTCAAAGGATTTACCCATAAATTTGTGAATTAACCTAAAATAATAAGCCTGTGAGGTTCTCCAACCCGATCGCCTCCCAGAGGATTCCCATACAACATAATATGTGGTAGAGGGAAAGAAGGAGTACCCAGCGAGGAAGTTGTGGTTAGGATATAATGTTAGAGATAGATTTGGTACTGTAAAACCTTTAAAGGTGGAGACATAGACCGTATTTCTATCATCTATTTCCGGGCAAAAGATCGACTAACGACTAATTCCAGTAATTAGTAAATAGATAGCATTCTAGCGATAGTCTTTCTGGAGTGTTCGACGGCAAAAGTCCGGCAAACACGCACGCTTGACGCCAGTTTTTCCCGGAACGCCCAAGAAAAGTTCTTTGTCGAAAGCATCCTCAGCTATAATCTGTGATTTAGATGGGGTGCGTTCAAAATAGGTAAAGTGTACTGTCACTGACCCCCCATTTTAAAGGGGTTTCCAAACATCCCGCAAGCTTATATAAGGAGACTACATATCTATGCCCCAGCTTGAGGCTAGCCCAACAATTGACTTTCAAACCGAAACTTACAAAGATGCTTACAGCCGCATCAACGCCATTGTTATTGAAGGCGAACAAGAAGCTCACGATAATTACCTGACACTGGCCGAACTGTTGGCTGACAAAAAAGCAGAGTTAATTGGCTTGTCCAAGATGGAGAACCGCCACATGAAAGGCTTCCAAGCTTGTGGCCGGAATCTTAAAGTCACGCCCGACATGGCATTTGCCAAGCAGTTCTTTTCGGAATTGCACAAAAACTTCCAGACGGCAGCGGCCCAAGGTCAGATTGTAACTTGCTTGTTGATTCAATCGCTAATTATCGAGTGTTTTGCGATCGCAGCTTACAACATCTACATCCCCGTCGCCGATGACTTTGCTCGCAAAATCACCGAAGGCGTCGTCAAAGAAGAATACAGCCACCTCAACTTTGGGGAAGTCTGGCTGCAAGCTCACTTTGAGGAATCCAAAGCGGAACTAGAAGCCGCCAACCGCCAAAACCTCCCCATCATCTGGAAGCTGCTAAACGCTGTCGCAGACGATGCCCGCGTCTTGGGAATGGAAAAAGACGCTTTAATCGAAGACTTTATGATTGCCTACGGCGAAGCTCTAGGCAACATAGGCTTTAACAACCGCGATATCATGCGGATGTCAGCACAAGGCCTCGCAGCCTAGTTAATTGGGAAATAAGGAATGGGAAAAAAATTAAAAATTAAAAATTAAAAATGGGATAGCTCATTTTAAAATATAAATTTTTAATCTTCCCATCTTCCATCTTCCATCTTCCATCTTCCATCTTCCATCTTCCTTCATTTGACAACTTAATGTTTGGTCTAATCGGTCACTTAACCAGCTTAGAACACGCCCAATCAGTAGCTAACGAGCTGGGCTATCCAGAATATGCCGATCAAGGTCTCGATTTTTGGTGCAGCGCACCGCCCCAAATAGTTGATCATATCACGGTAACAAGCATCACTGGACAAAAAATAGAAGGGCGCTATGTGGAGTCCTGTTTTCTGCCAGAAATGCTAGCCACTCGCCGGATTAAAGCAGCTACTCGCAAAATCCTTAATGCGATGGCACACGCTCAAAAAAACGGGATTAACATCACTGCTTTAGGCGGCTTTTCTTCAATCATTTTTGAGACTTTCAACTTGCAGCAAATTAAGCAAATTCGCAATCTCAAGTTGGAGTTTGAACGCTTCACCACTGGTAACACTCACACGGCTTATATCCTCTGCCGCCAAGTAGAAGAAGCAGCCCCTAAATTGGGGATTGAACTTTCAAAAGCCACGGTAGCCGTTTGTGGTGCTACTGGCGATATTGGCAGTGCTGTGTGTCGCTGGCTCAATGTTAAAACAAATGTAGCAGAATTGTTGCTCATTGCCCGCGACAAAGAACGATTACAAGATTTGCAATCGGAATTGGGCCGAGGCAAAATTATGGACTTGGAAGAAGCCCTCCCCCAAGCCGATATTGTAGTCTGGGTAGCCAGTATGCCCAAGGGAGTAGAAATTGACCCTAAGACATTGAAGCAACCATGTTTATTGATTGACGGTGGCTATCCGAAAAATCTGGCAACTCAGGTTCAGCATCCCGAAATTTACGTACTCAATGGCGGGATTGTGGAGCATTCCCTCGATATTGAGTGGAAAATTATGAAGATTGTCAATATGGATGTACCGGGCCGACAGTTGTTTGCCTGTTTTGCCGAATCAATGCTGCTGGAATTTGAAAAATTGTATACCAATTTTTCTTGGGGACGGAACCAAATTACTGTGGAGAAGATGGAGCAAATCGGTCTGATTTCTGTCAAACACGGTTTCCGACCTTTATTAATGTCAGTTTGATGTTGACAGTTGACAGTTGACAGTTGACAGTTGACTGTTGACTGTTGACTGTTGATAGTTGGGGGGAAGTAAGAGAGAGGGTATGGGTTCTTCCGTATTTAGTGTGCCAAACTATTAGTTTAAGTAGTTAAGCTGTTCTGCCTTTAAATTGTATGTCAAAAAAAATTAAAGTCTTGTGGGGAGTAGGGGTTGGGCGTCCCGCCCGCCCTGAATATACAGTTTAAATGCGCGACAGCTTAAAACCCAAGCTAGGTATAAATAAAACGAAAGAATTGCTCTAAATCAACTAAAGTAAGACCGGAAATCCTTGCTGTGTAAAAACTTAGGCCATTAATTTTACATAAATTAGCACAGTAAGTACGGAAGACCCAGGGTATGCGCTTTAACCTATTATATTAAAAAGTGAAACGAAGCTGGAACCCCAGGTTTTTAAGCACGGTACGAAGCACATCACAATTTAAAATTCAAAACTTCCCATTTTTCCCTCTTTTTCAGCATCCCCTGACAGGGTAGGATCTCGAAAGAGTCGATCGACAAAACCTGACAAAACCTTCCTTATAGAAATTATCCGCGTGCCAAACCCAGACCGTAAACCCTTACTCTTAGATTTTGAAAAGCCCCTGGCCGAACTCGAAACCCGAATTCACCAGATTCGAGAACTCGCCGCAGAAAACAGCGTCGATGTCACCGACGAAATTCGCAAACTAGAAGCGCGTTCCGCCCAACTGCGACAAGAAATTTTCAGCAGCTTGTCCCCCATGCAGCGGCTGCAACTCGCCCGTCACCCGCGCCGCCCCAGCACCCTCGATTACATTCAGGCAATTAGCGACGAGTGGATCGAGCTTCACGGCGATCGGCGCGGCGGAGACGACCCGGCCCTCGTCGGCGGAATTGCCCGCATAGACGGGCGCCCCACAGTCATCATCGGCCATCAAAAAGGACGCGACACAAAAGACAATATCGCCCGCAACTTCGGCATGGCTGCTCCCGGTGGCTACCGCAAAGCCCTGCGGTTGATGGAACACGCCGATCGCTTCGGAATGCCAATTTTCACCTTTATCGACACTCCGGGGGCTTGGGCGGGCTTAGAAGCAGAACAGCTCGGACAGGGAGAGGCGATCGCCTGTAACCTCCGAGAAATGTTTCGCCTCGACGTTCCCATTATTTGCACCGTCATTGGCGAAGGTGGTTCCGGCGGCGCATTGGGTATCGGTGTCGGCGAGCGACTGTTGATGCTGGAACATTCCGTCTACACCGTCGCCACCCCCGAAGCTTGCGCTGCCATTCTCTGGAAAGACTCTGGTAAAGCTAACTTGGCCGCAGAAGCTCTCAAAATCACTTCCTGGGACTTGAAAAACCTCGGCATTCTCGATCAAATAGTACCAGAGCCGATCGGCGGCGCTCACTCGAATCCCCTCAAAGCTGCGTCCATACTCAAACAAGCTTTGTTAGAAAACTTAGCAGAACTAACACAGCTTACCGGTCAGCAGCGACGCGAGCTGCGGTATCAAAAGTTTCGCCACATAGGTGTATTCACTGAAATTTCGGCTTGAGCCGATCGATTCAGAGTGATCAGTTATGAGTTAAAAATTCTTAACTTTAAACTCATAACTCACAGCTCATTATTCTGCGGATCTGTCAGCAGTGTTATAATTTCTCAGGTGACACCGGCTTAACAGTTCTTAATGTTCATCTCATAATTAACTGTTATCACCCGCAGCAGACAGTTGTCTAATGGGCCTCAGAAGGCTGCAACGCTGTAGGGAGTTGCCGACCGAAAGTATTAGGACACTGAATGAACCATCCAACAACAAAGCAGGCTCTGATTACCGGAGCCAGCAGCGGTATTGGCAAAGCGACGGCTCTAGCGTTCGCCGCCGAGGGCATAAATCTGGCCTTAGTTAGCCGAGAGTCGGAAAACTTAGAAGCCGTTGCCGCAGCAGCCCGAGAAGTCGGAGTGAAAGCAGAAGCTTATCCCTTAGACTTGGCAAAAATTGAGCAAGTGCAAAGCAGCATCAGCGCGATCGCATCTCAATTGGGTTCCGTAGATATCCTAGTCAACAGCGCTGGCATGGGCTACACCGGCTCCTTAACGGAAACGTCTTTAGCCGACTGGCAGAACGTTCTAGACCTCAATCTTACTAGCGTTTGGCAGTGCATTCTAGGAGTTTTGCCCTCCATGCGCGATCGCAGATCGGGAATCATCATCAACGTTTCCTCGATCGCTGGCACCCAAGCCTTCCCCAACTGGGGAGCCTACTGCGTCAGTAAATTCGGTCTCATGGCTTTGTCTAAAACCTTAGCCGCCGAAGAACGGGCTCACGGAATTCGGGTAACAGCAATCTGTCCGGGTTCTGTCAACACTCCCCTGTGGGACACAGACACCGTGGACGCCGACTTCGATCGCACCGCCATGTTAACCCCAGAAATCGTCGCCCAATCAATTCTGCACGCAGTTCAGTTGCCAGCAAGTGCAGTAATTGAAGAAATCACGCTCATGTCCAACGCAGGAGTTTTGTGAACTTGAGATTTTAGACTGCTGAATTTTTCTCAATTCAACAATCTTTGAATCTCTAGCTATATCGCCCAATCCAAAATCGAAAATCTAAAATCTAAAATCGATTCACCCTCACACCAACTTGTTATGACTATTGCATCTTCCACCGATTCCAATGGCTCGAACTCACTCTCGACTGACAGCATGAAACTGTTACAAACCGCAGAGAACAACACCCCGCGCATCCCCACTCGCCCCGATCGCAATTCCTCGAACGGTCAAGAATCCAGCGTGCCCATAGCTTCAGAAGTAGGCCAAGAAGAAATGATGGAGGCCGTTCGGACAATGCTGCTGGGAGTAGGAGAAGACCCCGAACGCGAAGGATTGCTCAAAACCCCAAAACGGGTAGCAGAAGCAATGCGGTTTCTCACCAGCGGTTACAGTCAATCCCTCGAAGAACTCCTCAACGGCGCTATCTTTGACGAAGGTCACAACGAAATGGTACTGGTGCGAGACATCAGCGTATTCAGTATGTGCGAACACCATATGCTGCCGTTTATGGGCCGAGTTCACATTGCTTACATTCCCAATCAAAAAGTAGTGGGATTGAGCAAATTAGCCAGAATTTCCGAGATGTACAGCCGCCGATTGCAGGTGCAAGAACGTTTGACGCGCCAAATTGCCGAAGCAGTTCAGACAATATTGGAACCGAAGGGAGTTGCTGTAGTCATGGAAGCCAGCCATATGTGCATGACGATGCGGGGTGTGCAAAAACCCGGTGCTTGGACGGTTACGAGTGCCATGTTGGGCGTGTTCCAAGAGGAACAGAAAACTCGCGAAGAATTCCTGAATTTGATCCGCCACCAACCGGCATTCTTTTAGTCCGTTGATAGTCGATCGATTGACATTTGATAGTTAACAACAGTTAGGAGTGCGAGCGTCTTCGCTCGCGCATCCGAGTTATATTGTGTCCGGTCGATGGACAGTGATAAGTCAGGTTCGTAGTAAGGACTGAGCGTCCTTCTTTTTGAGGACTGAGCGTCCTCACTACAAACCATTTTTATTAATTCCAATTGCTCGGACTTGATATTACATCAAGTCCGATCGATTAACCGTTGTGTAATTAAAACAAAAAACTGGTTCTAATTACAAAAATGACTGTATCTGGATTTCGCTTGTCGTGGTTGGGAGCTGTCAGCCAAATTACACCAGGAGTAATTGAGATATTATCATTGATTTGATACCTGTAGAATCCCTCAATGTGAAAGCCGACATCGCGATCTTTTCTCTGTCCTGGAGACACTCCAATAGCTTCAGCGAGAGCGCTATTGCTCGTGCCAGCCAATCGAGGTTGCATGCCAAATACAATCCCTCCTTGATTGCCTTCTTTAATCAAGTCGGGAAAATTGAGATTCACAGCATAATTCCAAACATCAGCATCTCCTTTAACATCACCTAAAGCGCGAGCTTTCTGATAACCCAACCACCCACCAACTTCAAAGCGACGGCTCAATCTGTAATTAGCTTGGATTGCATAACTATTAGCAACAACTGGATTATTAAAAGCACCTTCTCCATTGACTTGAATTATCTTGGCCGCATTACTTCCAGCTAGAGTGTCTGTTCCAAATTTAGGAGAATAGGAGTTGATGTAGAGGACACCAACTTTGAGGCGATCGCTAGTATAAAGTAATTGGGCAAAGGCTGTATAACCTCCATTAAATAATCCCGAACCGCGACGGGGACTGGAGACGCTACCTGCTTCGCCAAAGTAACCCCCATCTATTCGGAAATTGTTACTTAGATTGAAATTAAAGCCAATACCTCCCTCTCCAGCAGTAGGAACATACATCGGATTAACTTGACCGAAGTTAGAGATACCAGCAGTAGCTGGATCTATAAAAGGTGTAACCGTATCGGTAAGGAATGAGGCATCGACTGCCAGAGCGTTCAGATAAATTCGCAGGCGATCGCCAACAGGAAATTGATATTCTAACTGGCGAAGCGTTACAGTATTTGGGTCGCCACTAATTGTTACGAAGCGAGTTTCATCCGATACTCCAGCCGAAGCAGCAGCAACACTGCCTCCAAATGTTGCTCCTGTATCGAATAGTTTGATATTGTGCGACTGAAGTTGAACTATCAGATTGTCTTTTCCTGTAAAACTGGTGTTTAAAGTTAGTCGCAGCCGATAATTGAAAGAGGGGTTATTGACATCGCTGGCATTCTCGCCAAACGCGTCGCCCAAGAAGGTAATTAGTTGACCGCTAAGTTTGGTTGTTGTGGAAAATTGGTTAGCTTCTAATTCGGAAGTGCGGGCTTCCAAAGCGTCAACGCGACCTCGCAAGGTTGCCAATTCGACAGCAAATTCTTCCTGCAATTTCTGGATAGCAGCTAATTCTTCTTTCTTGACTAGATTTGCTGTTCCTGATGAGATTAGCTCGTTCATTCTATTCAAACAAGCATTGAGACCCGCTGCAAATTCGTAGCGAGTCATCGCTCGATTGCCTCGATAGGAACCGTCGGGATAACCTTGCAAACAGCCGTAACGTTCTACGAGCGATCGTACTGCTTCAAATGCCCAATCAGTTGGTTGTACGTCCGATAGTTGAGAAACAGATGTTATCTGTCCTAAAGGTTCTATTTCTTCTGTTAATTCTTGGATTTCCTCTATAAAATTTACAGTCTCCTGAGATGGGGGCTGCGCTACTTTGGATTCTGTAGCGAGGGCTGCATTATTCGTAAATAAAACATGGCTCAAACAAGCTAAACCAAACATTAGGGGTTTGTTGCAAATCTTAGTCATACTTCCTCTTTTTTTAAGTTGTACAGCTTTAATATCCCCATAGATTATATGATTTTTGATTGAATTTTGGAAGACTTTTGCAATAACTTGTAACAACCTAATATAGTGTTTTTCAGTAACATGAGGTACATCGGTAATGGGTAATTGTAAGGAGTTTTGAGTAGCGGATGGGGGCAAGTATGTTTTGAGTTTTGACAGTTATTAATTCAAAACTCACTGGGGCGGGCACTCAGGGGGAACGCATCTTATTGAACACTGTTAATCAGTGGTGAGTATATTTTGAGATAAATTCACCATTCAAAGAAGCTACCGACACGCTTTGTAATGACTTTAGTAAGAAAACAGTAACTGATTAATGGTGGTTTTTACGCTTCTGCTAATTTTGAGACAATAAAACTATTACAACCACTGTTTCCAAGTTGTATAAGAGTTAATAATGAGTTATTCGTGAGAATTTAGTTAACTGCAACAGCGAGGATTTTGGTCAAATAGTCATCATCCCACCCGGCTCGAAGTCGCTTATTTTTTGCTCCAGTTTTTGAAGTTTTCTCTTGATTCAAAAGATTGAGCGAGATGTGTCTAATCATAGCAAAATTTTGCGGAGCATTATCTTTTATAATCCGACACTCATCTTCACGAAAACCCACATCTAATACCCAATGTAAAGAATTTTTAATTCCCCAATGGCTGCGGACGGATTCACCCAATTTTTGAGAATTATTTGGTAAACTACTAATGTAATAACGAGTTTCAAGAGTTGTTTTTCCCTTCACTATTCTCACGGATTCTATCATACCTATACTCTGAAATTTCTCCCATTGATTGTCGGGGTCAATCAGCTCTTTGATGTCACTTAACATGGTTGTGATGTAGAATTTCTGAGCGACCGTGCTTACTCTCTTTATTCGACGAATAAGCTGTATGTATAAATCCCGAAAATCCTTGTCTAATTGCTTGTTTAAACAACTCTTCTACTCTGGCATACAAGGAGGGTTGGTTCTTTTTTAAGGTGATTACATAATCTTCTTCTTGTTCGACAATTGACTTCACAATTGACCTCTGACAGCCCATAGCATCAATCGTGACAATGCTTCATTTAATTCTAATACTTTGAGTAAAGCCGGAATAGCTGTGATTTCATTAGACTTTTTATCAACCTTAACTTGTCCTAAAACTAATCTTTGACTCGTCGCCCAAGCACTGACCATATGAATTGCTTTCTTATCTCCTCCCCGTGAGTAAGAATGGCGAAGAGTTTTGCCATCAATTGCGATTACTTCTCCGGGATTGAAGCAACTAATAGATTGAATCCAACTCAAAAAAAATTTCTGAAATTGCTCCGGTTTGAGCCGAGAAAATACTCGCGCAATTGTATCATGTGAAGGTATGCCATTCGGCAATTCTAAAATTTTCTTTAACCATTCGTATTTAGCTCGCCCGTAACTTTCAATATCCACCCATGTATCAGCACCACAAATCACGGCACAAATTGAGAGGGTGATAATATCAATTAATTGATGATGTTTCGTCCGCTCAATTCTTGGATCTTCTAACTAAGAAAAATGGTCGGCGATGGTGATTTTAGGTTGAAGTTTCATACAGGTAAACCCTAATTAAATGTTTTGTAATTACTCAATAATTTTTCTCCAATATACCAGATTCTGTTAACATGAAATTTAGATGCGTTCGCCCTGGCCAAGGCGGGTCAATCCGCTCGAAGTGAAAGTGAAAGGGGAGGGACTTAATGCCTCCCATGTCATGTCATAAATGACTATACTTTTACCAGCTATAAAGGATTCTTGACGCTCCTCGGACTGAAGTCACGAGGATTCTTAAGATGTTTCCAACTTAATATCCCTGTTTCCAGGGTTCCCAAACTCCTCACGTTTGCTCAATCGAGCGTGAGGATATCTTTTGGGCGTTTAGGCGTTAACGCCAGGTAACGCGAGAGTCCCCGCGTACCAAATTCAAAGCTCGATCACGAATAGTTTTTGCCGCACCGATATCGGCGTGTTCGTGGTATCCGCATTCAGTGCAGATGAACTTTTCACCATCTCGGTTAGACTTTTCGGTATGACCGCAATTCCGACATTCTTGGCTGGAGTGTTTGGGATTAATTTTAATTAGGACCTTTCCTTGCTTTGCAGCCAGATACTCGATCTTCAAAATTAATTCGCCCCACCCTGCGTCAGAAATAGAACGGTTTAAACCTTTCTTTCTTGATTGCCCATTTCTGAGAAACCTACCTGTTTTTTCGTCAACCTTCACCCGACATCGACGCATCATGCCGGAAACGTTCAAGTCCTCCAAAGCAATCGCGTCAATATTGCGGGCCACTATTTTGTTGGCAATTTTCCATTGGTATGCTTGGCGCTTGTCGCTAATCTTTTGGTGAAAAAGCCCTAGTTTCTTAGCTGCTTTCTTGCGATTTTTACTGCCCTTTGCTTTTCGACTAACCCGTTTCTGTCTAATCTTTAAAGTTCGCTTAGCTTTTTTGGTGGTTGAAAACTTTGGATTTTCAATTTGATTGCCGTCTGAGAGATGGACTAATTTTGTAATTCCCATATCGCCGCCAATCACTTTAACCACATCCTTAATAGGTCTTGTCGTGTAGTCGGGGACAGACTTGTCCTCAATGCGGACGGATATATACCAGCCATTTTGGCGCTTCCTTACCGCACAAGCTTTAATGGTAAAGCCGCTGGGAATTGGGCGCGAGTTATAAAAACGCATCCAACCTAACTTTGGTAAGTAGATTTTATTGCCTTGTATTTTTACTCCCATCACGAAGGTGAAGGAAGTAAAGTTGCTACGGTTCTTGAATTTAGGAAAACCACGCCCGTCGAAGAAATTCTTATAGGCAGTGTCCAGTCGTTTGACGTTCTGTTGTAGAACTGTCGAATCTATCCCAGCAAACCAGGGTCTAGCTGCCTTTAATTCGGGTAACGCGGTGATTTGAATGTCGCCTGGATTTCGTCGAGGGTTTTTAACTTTCCCCTCTTTATCTGTTTTGTCTATTTTCCAAGGTTCCCCAGTGGCACCGCTTTTACTAACACAAGTCGTCAGCGGACAGGCTTCACTTTTTGTCCTGATGTCGCAATAGTTACCTTGAATGAACTGTTGACTGTATTGAGTGATTCTGTCATTGAGACACCAGTTTAAATGGCTTCGCAACATATCCACCCAATTGGACATTTTTAAGACTTGTGTTTGATTTGGACGCAACTTGTATACATAGTTTGTTAACAAGTTAAAATCCTACTTTTTGAGCTACTATCAGTTTACACCAAAACAACGTTCTCTCTAAAATTGTCATATATCTTTATGGAAGAGATTCAATATTTACTGTTACTAGCAAAGCCGTCCTATAAGGACGGGGTTTTAGACCCAATTCTTTGATAAAAACTGGTACGTCACGTCGCGTTCAAAACATTGTCAGAAATCGCAATAACTTTAAAATCTTAAATCAAAAATTGGCAATCGGATGACGATCGCCCGTCCAGCTTTTAAAATGGACGGGTGATTAATCCTTTTTGACCAATGAATCCTATCAAATTCGGTACAGATGGCTGGCGCGGCATCATTGCTGACGATTTTACATTCGATCGCGTAGCGTTAGTCGCTCCCCTAGCGGCACAAGTTCTCGCACAAACCGATGGTAGCGATCGCAGCAGCGGTACCGTAATTGTCGGTTACGACCGCCGATTTCTGGCTGAAGAATTTGCCTTCACAGCGGCTGTTGCCGTCCAAAACGCAGGATTTGACGTGCTGCTGAGCGAATCCTACGCCCCCACTCCAGCTTTCAGTTTAGCTGCCAAACAATTAAATGCTTTGGGTGCGATCGTCCTGACCGCCAGCCACAATCCCGGTGCATATTTAGGGTTAAAAGTCAAGGGCGGATTTGGCGGTTCAGTTTCCCCCGAAGTTACTCAACAGATAGAAGCCAAACTCGAAAATCCGGCGGCACTTTCAGAAACTCCCGGCAAATTAGAGAATTTCAATCCTTGGCCGGCTTACTGCAAAACCTTGCGGCAAATGGTAGATATTGAGGCGATTAAAGAAGCGATCGCCAGCGGCAAAATTACAGTATTTGTAGATGTAATGCACGGTGCCGCCGCCGGAGGATTAGCTCAAATTTTAGAAGTTCCGGTACATGAAGTCAACAGCGATCGAGATCCGCTGTTCGGCGGCGGTGCACCCGAACCTTTACCCCGCTACCTGTCGCAGTTATTTCGGGTGATGCGTACTCACCAGCGAAAAAGTTCTGGTTTGTCCATCGGATTTGTATTTGACGGAGATAGCGATCGAATTGCAGCCGTTGACTCTAGCGGCAACTTCCTCAGTTCACAAATCCTAGTTCCCATCTTAATCGAACATTTAGCAAAACGGCGCGGCTTGACCGGGGAAGTCATCAAAACAGTCAGCGGTTCAGACATAATTCCCAAAATTGCCAAGCTGTACGACTTGCCATTATTTGAAACGCCGATCGGTTACAAGTATATAGCCGATCGAATGTTAAGCACCCAAGTCTTAGTCGGCGGCGAAGAATCGGGAGGAATTGGCTACGGTACACACATCCCCGAACGAGATGCTTTACTGTCAGCGCTGTACTTGTTAGAAGCCGTGGTCAAATCCGGGGAAGACTTAAGCGAAATTTACAGCCGACTGCAACAAGAAACAAGCTTTACCTCAGCGTATGACAGAATCGACTTACACCTAGCCAACATGGAAGAAAGGTCGCGTTTGCTGTCGCTGCTGCAAAATCAACCCTTAACAGAAATCGCCGGCAAAGCAGTTGTAGATTGCAACAAAGTTGACGGATATAAATTCCGTTTAGCTGACGGAAGTTGGCTGTTAATTCGGTTTAGCGGAACAGAACCCGTGTTGCGGCTGTATTCAGAAGCAGCGACATTGAAAGAAGTCATGCAAAACTTAAACTGGGCGAAAGCTTGGGCGCATAATTAATCGGATTTTTTAACCGCAGATAAACGCAGACAAACGCCGATAAATTGATATCAAATCTCTCTTTCTCTGTGTCCTCTGCGCCCTCTGCGGTTAAAAAAAGTATTGCCCTAGCCATCCTCCCATCAATTGTGAACTCTTTCTCTTCCCTTCTCTTCTCTTCTTCGCGTCCTTCGCGTCTTCGCGGTTCGTTAAAAAATCTTACTCACAATGAAATACTATTGCTATATCAGATTAATTTTAGGATAAAAGAAGATGGCTTACAGCGATTTCAGCCTTGCGAGAGTCAAAAAAGATTTTGGATTAACCTTAGATGAAAGTCGCAATTTATTTGCCGATACAAAACCAGTTTTACCCTCCGAAATTTTAACAACAATCCTGATTGATTATGTACCGCTAGCCACTTTTATTTCCACAGAAAAAGCTCGATCGGAATTTTTGATTGCCCCGATATTAGCAGAAGTTCGGCGATTGTCAAACAAACGAGTTTCTCTTTTTTCCGGTAAGGATTTTACTGTAGATCCAGAAAGAGGTTTGCAAGGATTTTGTGATTATATTATTAGCGGTTCTTCAGAACAATTGTTCATCAGTGCTCCGGTTATAACAATTTTTGAGGCCAAAAAGGAAGATATTATTGGCGGTTTGGGTCAATGCGTGGCTGCAATGGTAGCGGCTCAATGTTTTAATCAAAACCAAGACACTGAGGTCGATCGCATTTACGGCGCGGTGACGACGGGTACTAACTGGAAATTCTTGATTTTGGAGGAAACTACTGTTTATATCGATCCGATTGAATACTATATTCAAGATGTTGATAAGATTTTGGGAATTTTGTTGCAACCATTTCCCCAATATGTTTGTTAATATGGAGCCGTAAGTTTTAACAGAAATAATGACCGATCGCAAATTGCTAGTTGTAGCTACGGGCAATCCGGGTAAACTCAAGGAAATGCAAGTTTATCTTCAGGATTTGGGATGGGAATTGGAGCTCAAACCGGAAGAGTTGGAAATCGAGGAAACAGGCGAAACTTTTATTGCTAATGCTTGCTTGAAGGCGTCTGAAGTGGCGAAAGCAACGGGCAAATGGTCGATCGCCGACGATTCTGGTTTAATGGTAGATGCACTCGACGGCCAACCTGGGATTTACTCGGCACGCTACGGGAAAACCGATGCTGACAGGATATCTCGACTTCTCAAAGAATTGGGAAGCGAACAAAACCGGGAAGCACAATTTGTTTGCGCGATCGCGATCGCCCGTCCCGACGGTACAATTGCCTTGCAAGTAGAAGGAATTTGCCGAGGCGAAATCCTCCACACTCCTCGCGGTACGGGAGGTTTCGGATATGACCCCATTTTCTACGTACCCGCACAGCAACAGACTTTTGCCGAAATGACACCGGATATCAAGCGATCGCACTCTCACCGCGGCCGAGCCTTCCACGCCTTATTACCACAAATGGCGAACCTTGTCAACCCATAATGACGAAAAAAGCTAAAACATGGGGTTACTGTGGCATTGGATATTGACACTTAGGTCTCAAAATTAAACAGGAAAGAGGTTTTTCGTTGGCAATGACAGTTACCAATGCCCAATGCCCAATGCCCAATGCCCAATGCCCAATGCCCAATGCCCCAGTATCTTAGATTGCCTCCAAGTTCTTTTCCCCAGTCCGAATCCGAATAATTTGTTCTACAGGAGAGATGAAAATCTTGCCGTCGCCAATCTCGCCCGTGCGGGAAGCCGCGATAATTTTATCAACCACCATGTCAACCTGATCGTTTTCCACAACAATCTCGACCTTGAGCTTTTGCAAGAACTCAACGGTGTACTCAGAACCGCGATAGCGTTCTGTCATGCCCTTCTGACGGCCAAAACCTCTAACTTCAGAAACAGTCATCCCCACAATACCAGCATTGACGAGTGCGATTTTCACTTCGTCTAGTTTAAAGGGGCGAATAATAGCTTCAACCTTTTTCAAGTTTCTCACTCCTAACAGTTAGTACCTTCGTTATATTACTTAAGCGGCGTGACATCTTTTAATATCACGGCCAACAGCAAGTATTTTGTCAAGTATATTACCCTATCTTGTACTCGCGATGAAATGCACGCCAACCTTTAACAATATTCTCGGATTGGCCGGGGGCGCGGGATCTCGGCTCCGGCCGATCGCGGTAGAGTTAAGAAGACTGCAGCAGCCGTCCCCCGCCGATCTGCTAAAACAGAAAAAGAACCTAGGAGACAGGAGTTTTCCGAGTTTCCGCTTTGCTATGTGAGATTTGCACGTATTGCTGAAAACTATAATTGCCAGAGGCGGTCAGTTAAACTATTCCTATGCACCCAGCTAGCCCTCCCCCTGACCGCAGCGGGCTTGATGCCCTACTGAGAAATCGCCCCTTCCTCGCCTTGTGGACGGGCCAGTTATTGGCCCAAGTGGCGGATAAAATCTTTTACGTATTGCTGATTATTTTGCTGAAAACCGGCGACTACCGACCCTGGCCTGTTTCTTGGCAACATTCGGAAAATTCTATGCTGTCAGCGGTGATGATCGCCTACACCGTGCCGGCGATCGTATTTGGTTCCGCAGCCGGTATCGTCGTAGACCGCTTTTCCAAAAAGCAAATGCTGATTGCCTGCAACGTGATTCGAGCCGCGTTGATTGTAGCTTTGCCGTTTTTGCCCAAAGCTTTTGTCGTTTTGTTGACGATGACGTTCTTAATCTCTACCGTAACGCAATTTTTTGCTCCGGCAGAGCAGGCTGCAATCCCCCTGACCGTAGGGCGAGAGGGACTGATGTCGGCAAATGCGCTGTTCGCCTCGTCCACAATGGGCGGGATTATTGTCGGGATGACGATCGGCGAACCGCTGTTTAGTTGGGTCAAACACAGCTTCGGAGCAGCTTCTCAAGAGTTTTTGCTCGGCGGGTTGTACCTGATATCTGCAGCTTTGATCTATACCATGCGGATCAAAGAAGCTCATGCCGGCAGCAGTGGCAAAAACGTCCATCCTTGGCAAGACCTCAAAGAAGGTTTGCGGTATTTGAAACACAATCACCTTGTCAGCAACGCAATGGTGCAGTTGACGATTTTGTATTCCGTGTTTGCTGCGCTTCAGGTGCTGGCGATCGCGCTTTCAGGCAAAATAGGTCTCAAAGAAACTCAATTTGGCTTTTTGCTGGCTGCAGCGGGAGTCGGAATGGTCTTCGGCGCAGCCTTTTTGGGACACTGGGGTCATCGAATGCACCACAAACCTTTGCCTTTAATCGGTTTCTTGATGATGGGTTTTGTATTAGCAATGTTTGCCTTTACTCGACAATTATGGGTGGGATTCGGATTGAGCGCTCTGTTCGGTTTTGGGGCTTCCTTAATTAACGGCCCGATGCAAGCTCTGATTCAAGAAAAAACTCCCGAATCTATGCAGGGAAAAGTTTTTGGCTTGGAGAACAATGCGATTAATATTGCTCTGAGCTTGCCTTTAGCACTGACCGGCCCGCTGACGGATGCTGTCAGCCAAGCCGTCGGCTCGGATGACCTCGGCTTGCGGATCGTGTTGCTGAGTTTGGGCTTTTTGGTCTCGGTGATGGGCATGGCAGCTTGGAAACATACTCGCAAAGTCTTGCAGGATGTTCTGTAAACTTTGCCAAGAAGGAAGTTCGGCAACGGATTGTGTAACGGATGTAACGGATGTCAGGAAGAAGGAAGAGGGAAGAACAGGGGATTGGCGTCAACTTAAGGTCAAAGGTAGTACCGATCTACTGTTTGACCGAAAGCATCCAGGATACAAGCCCCCGGATTCATTCCGAAAGCAGACTCAGGACCCAGAAATAAAAAACCTGTATCCGATAAAGGAGCCCCCGAATTTATCCGTGGGGTCAATGCTAAAATCTAAAATCTAAAATCTAAAATCTAAAATCGATTGACGATGATTGTCCCGATCCCCTGAGAGTCGGAGGGAACCGGAGTATTCTCTTTAGTTTCCCTTCTTAACGGGAATGGGAGCGGGATCGACACTCGCGTCTAAACAAGATTTATCATGGGTTTTAGGCTAGTGTTGACACCAATGGTAAGAGGGAAGAGGGCTTTGTTTCGGCGATCGATCCATAACATAGCAACCGCCCTGATGATTAGGACGTTCTTAATTGCTGAAACGATTGTTTTTCTTGTCGAATGCCGAATCACGAATGCTATACAAGCGTCATATCACGGTAAACCGGCATAGAAACCGCGATTTCCTCTGTTTATTTTCTTCCTCTGCTGTTCCACAATGTCTCGATCGGGCGAACCCTCTCCGAGCGCGAAATCTTTCGTAAAATCTCACCACTTAAATTTTCATAGTTTCATTAATTAAGATTAAAGTAGTAGAAAAGCTTTCATTAAAAATCATAATTAGTTTAAGGAAGGAAATTCTGTGCAACTAAAAACTAAAGTGACCATCAGACGTGCAACTGGTGGATTTGCTCTAATTGACAGCTTGATCCGCCACGGCGTCAAGCATATTTTTGGTTATCCCGGCGGCGCAATTCTGCCGCTTTACGACGAACTCTACCGCGCTGAAGAAACCGGGGCTATCAAACATATTCTGGTGCGACACGAGCAAGGCGCGGCTCACGCGGCTGACGGATACGCCCGCGCTACCGGAAAAGTTGGGGTGTGTTTCGCTACTTCCGGCCCCGGCGCAACTAATTTAGTGACGGGGATTGCGACGGCCCACATGGATTCGATCCCGATGGTTATTATTACCGGTCAGGTTCCCCGTCCGGCGATCGGCACTGATGCGTTTCAGGAAACAGATATTTACGGGATTACCCTGCCAATAGTCAAGCATTCCTATGTAGTGCGCGATCCGAGAGATATGGCGCGAATTGTGGCAGAAGCTTTCCACATCGCGAGTACAGGGCGGCCGGGGCCTGTTTTGGTTGATGTACCCAAGGATGTGGGTTTAGAAGAATTTGACTATCTGCCCGTGGAACCCGGATCGGTGAGAATTCCGGGCTACAGGCCCACGGTGAAGGGAAATCCCCGGCAAATTAATCAAGCAATTTATTTGCTGCAGGAAGCAAAGCGTCCTTTGCTTTATGTGGGCGGCGGGGCGATCGCAGCGGGGGCCCACGAGGAAATTAAGGAACTGGCCGAACTTTTCCAATTGCCGGTGACGACAACGCTGATGGGCAAAGGTTCCTTTGACGAAAACCATCCTTTGTCGGTGAAAATGCTGGGGATGCACGGCACTGCTTACGCTAATTTTGCCGTTACCGAGTGCGATTTGCTGATTGCTGTCGGGGCGAGGTTTGACGATCGCGTGACGGGCAAATTAGACGAGTTTGCCGCGCGCGCTAAGGTGATTCACATCGATATCGATCCGGCGGAAGTGGGCAAAAATCGCGGCCCTGACGTGCCAATTGTGGGAGATGTCCGCCAAGTTTTGCTCGATTTGCTGCGCCGCTGTCGGGAAACTGGAGTTTCGGGGAAGGCCGGACAAACTGCGGAATGGCTGCACAGGATCGATCAGTGGAAACAGGACTATCCGTTAGTTGTGCCTCATTACCCAGACATTTTGTCTCCGCAAGAGGTGATTTCGGAGTTGGCTACTCAAGCGCCGGATGCTTACTACACAACAGATGTCGGTCAACATCAAATGTGGTCGGCTCAATTCTTGAACAACGGGCCGCGCCGCTGGATTTCGAGCGCTGGTTTGGGCACGATGGGTTTCGGGGTGCCGGCTGCTATGGGCGCGAAAATGGCGCTACCCAATGAGCAAGTGATTTGTATTGCTGGCGATGCTAGCGTGCAAATGAATATTCAAGAATTGGGAACACTAGCACAATACGGCATTAATGTCAAGATTGTGATTGTAAATAACGGCTGGCAAGGCATGGTGCGGCAGTGGCAGCAGGCGTTCTACGGGGAGCGTTATTCCTCGTCGAATATGACTGTGGGGATGCCGGATTTTGTGATGCTGGCTGAAGCTTATGGCGTGAAGGGGATGCTGGTTTCGCAACCGGAGGAACTCAAAGATGCGATCGCTCAAATGCTCGCTCACGAGGGCCCGGTGCTGATGAACGTCAAGGTGACGAGGGATGAAAACTGCTATCCGATGGTAGTTCCAGGTAAGAGCAACGCTCAAATGGTTGGTTTGCCCGATCGTAGCAAGTTGCAATCTGCGGAGTTGATTTATTGTCCGAGTTGCGGCGCGAAGAATGTTTCCAGCAATAAGTTTTGTCCTGAGTGCGGGACAAAAGTTTAAGTGAGTTTATGAAGTAGGGACTTAGGCAGTGCCTATTAGTCTCAACTTAAGTTCAAACGTAGTCATAGACTGCTGTTTATCGTCGAGGCCAGATCCCCCCTAGCCCCCCTTAAGAAGGGGGGAACCGGAGCGAGCTCAAAGTCAACCCCTACTCCCCTTCTTAAGGCAGGGCTGTTTCATTCTCCCCAAAAACATGAATTTTGTAGGGGTAGTGCCCCCGTGCCTACCCCCGATCTAGAGGATTCGATCGGCAGATCAGACCAAGAGGGCCGGCACGGGGGCACGGCCCCTACTGAGAATGAAACAGCCCTGCCTTATTAAGGGGGATTTAGGGGGATCTGGCCTCGGATAAAAGCGAGAGAGACAAGCGCTCTCAAAGTCCCCCTTATTAAGGGGGATTTAGGGGGATCTGGCCTCGGATAAAAGCGAGAGATACAAAGGTTTCAGACTTAAGTTGACACCTATCGGCAATGCGATGTCCTTACCAGGCTCTGCTGTTTCACATTTAACACCATCTCCGCTGGCATCGCATCGAGAGCTTTAATGTGTAATCTCTAAGCATATTTTATGAGCCAGTGTCTAAACCCTGATTGCCTATTCCAAAACCAGTCTGGCTTTACAAAATTCTGTCAAAAATGTGGGAATAAACTGCTATTGGGCGATCGCTACGGAGCCCAAAAAATTATTGGACAAGGGGGATTTGGGCGCACTTTTTTAGCCGTTGACGAGTATAAACCATCTAAACCTCCCTGCGTTATTAAACAATTCTACCCCCAATTTCAAGGCACTTCTAGTATCCAGAAAGCTGCTGAGTTATTTGAGCTGGAAGCAGTACGCCTAGAACAGTTGGGTAAACATTCTCAAATTCCCGAATTGTTAGCATATTTTAGTCAAGATGGACGGCAGTATTTAGTCCAAGAATTCATCGACGGTGAAAATTTAGCCGAAGCACTAGAATCTAAGGGATATTTTAGCGAAACGCAGATTCGCGACTTGCTTAATAATTTATTGCCAGTATTTGAGTTCATTGATTCCCGCCAAGTAATTCACCGAGATATCAAGCCAGAAAATATTATTCTTCGGCCAGATGGCCAACTGGTTTTAGTTGACTTTGGAGCCGCGAAATATGCGACACAAACGGCTCTAGGGCTAACGGGAACGAGAATCGGGACGGCTGGATATATGGCACCAGAACAAGCCAACGGCAAAGCTATTCATGCGAGTGATATTTATAGTCTGGGTGTCACTTGTCTGTGTCTGTTAACTCAGGTTGAACCGATTGATTTATTCGATGATAGCGAGTTTGAGTGGGTGTGGCGAGAACACTTAAAAACATCTGTCAGTTCGGAACTGGGTCATATTTTAGATAAAATGATACAACCGGCTATTAAAAAACGTTATCAATCTGCTACTGAAGTTTTGCAGGCTCTTGCTTCTCAATTACCTCAATTATCAGCTCAAACACCTCCACCGACACCGCCACCAGACTCGCTTAAATCAGCGCAGGGTGTTGACTATACTCGTCTGCGGGATTTATTAGCAGCAGGAAAGTGGAAAGAGGCGGATCAGGAAACACTCAAAGTGATGTTAAAAGCTGCTAGACGGGAGAATAAAGGTTGGTTAGATGTGAAGTCTATCGAGAATTTTCCTTGCGATGATTTGCGGACGATCGACCAGTTGTGGGTAAAATATAGTCAGGGTCGCTTTGGTTTTAGCGTCCAGAAAAAAATTTGGTTGGAAGTGGGCGGCAAAGTTGATTGGGATACTGAAAAGAAGCTAGGCGATCGCGTCGGTTGGAGAAAAGGAGGCAGTTGGTTGGACACAAAAAACCTAACCTATAATAAACAAGCACCAGAGGGCCACCTCCCTAGGCAACTGTGTGGGTGGTGGGGTGGGTTCCGGGGTTTGGGTGTGAAGTGGCGTTATGGTTCTTCTCTCGCATCGAGAAATGTAAGCTGTAATATATAGCGATTTCAGCCCTTTGTTAAGCCTTTTTTTAAGGATATTTTTCTACGAACTTATCGGAGTTTCGTCAGTTCAATACCTGCTAGTTATATTAATAATAAATGCCAATAAAAGTCAGAGATATCATTAAACAACTAGAGGCAGGATGCAAATAAAATTTGTGGTTTCGTCAAATATAGGAAAATTCGCGGGAGTGGCAAATGAATCTTTATTTGGGAATAGATTTCGGCACGACTGGCGCGCGATCGACTGTCATAGACTCCCAGGGTACAATACATTGTGAGACCGAATATACTTTTGCCAACAACGGGCAACAACAGCCTGAATTGCCCTCGGTGTGGCAAAATGCGCTGTGGGATTCGATCGAGCAAATTCCCCCAACAATCCGCAATCAGGTAAGGGCGATCGCCATTGACGGTACATCCTCCACTGTCATGCTGTGCAATACCGACGGTATACCAGTATGCGAACCGATTTTATACAATGATGCGCGCGGTGCAGCGGTGACAGAGAGATTGCGGGCGATCGCGCCGGATAACCACACAGTATTGAGCGCTACATCGAGTCTGGCAAAACTCCTGTGGTGGCAGGAGGGCGGGCACGGCTGGTGGCAGGAGGGCGGGCACGGGGGCACCGCCCCTACAGTTTTCCTGCATCAAGCTGACTGGCTGGCTTTCCTGCTGCACGGGAAATTAGGAATTAGCGACTATCACAATGCTTTGAAACTCGGTTTCGATGTTGATACTTTGTGCTATCCCAATTGGCTGATAGAGGGAATTGCGGGCGGTGCAACTCCTGAATTGCCGCAAGTTGTCGCACCGGGCACGCCTGTGGGGGAAGTGAGAGCTCAAGTGGGCGATCGCTTTGGTTTTCCCCGTGATTGTATGGTTTGTGCTGGCACAACCGATAGCATTGCAGCATTTTTAGCAAGCGGTGTCAATTTACCAGGGGAAGCAGTAACTTCTCTCGGTTCTACACTAGCAGTCAAACTGTTAAGTCATACCCGCGTAGATGATTCTAGATACGGGATTTACAGTCATCGTTTCCCCCCCTTTTGTAGGGGCGGTGCCCCCGTGCCCGCCCTGGCAGGCGATTTGTGGTTGGTTGGAGGTGCTTCTAATACCGGAGGTGCGGTGCTGCGGCATTTTTTTACTGATATTGAGTTGGATAATTATAGCACACAAATTGATCCAGAACAAGAGAGTTTGCTGGATTATTACCCATTGTTGAAAAAGGGCGATCGCTTTCCGATTAATGACCCGAATTTGCCGCCCCGACTCGAACCGCGTCCCACTGATTCAGTGCAATTTCTGCACGGTTTGCTAGAAAGCATAGCGCGGATTGAAGCGCGGGGATATCAATTATTGCAAGAATTGGGGGCAACTCCTTTGACAAAAGTTTATACTGCTGGCGGCGGGGCAAAAAATTCGGTTTGGAGTGCGATTAGAAAGCGTTATTTAAAAGTACCTGTAGTAACGCCAATTCATACTGCGGCTGCTTATGGAAGTGCGTTATTGGCGAAGCAGGGAACGCAAATTTAAAGGTGGAAAATTTGGACTGATATCGCTCTCGATTCAAACTAAAATGATAGGAAGCCAACATTCTAATATATTGTGTTAAGTTGTTATCCCTAAAAATTAAGGACAATGGCAAAGCTACCTGATGACATCCTGAACACAATTTTCACATTGCAGCGGCGGCTAGTGGAAATCCTCAACGAGACAACCGCTACAGAATACATTTTAATGCAGCAGTTTGGCGAGACAGAAGCGACACTCCCCGAACTAGAATCTCTTGATAATGTTAAGGAAAGGTTGAGAAACCCTTACAATCGTTTGTACAGGCTTTTGCAGCAGGTAGCAGAATCTCAACCCGCTGCGACTGCGGATACGTTAAACTTTCTGTATAGAACGATAGAACAAACAGAGGCGGCTGTCGATGCCTCAGAAGCAACTCTCCGAGAAATCAAAATGGATTGGAATTTGCCATGAATCAACAACCTAGAATCCCCGACGCTGAAACCAGAAAGCGACACGTTGAAAAGATGCGTGAAGTCTGCCAACAGCTTGACGCTTTGACTCTAAACCTGGATGAATTAATCGCCATATTTGAAGCTGATAACCGCCGCCAGCGTCGAGAACGTTTGGCGGGTAAATACAGGCGTGTGGAATCTCAGGTAGTCGAATAAGATATGAGATGTTGCATCATTGTTAATAAGTCTTTTATGAACAGCCAAGATGCCTGTTCCACAAAGAGTGAATTTTCTTGTGGAACAGGCATCTTGCGATGTTGCATTATTGTTAATAAGTCTTTTATGAACAGGCAAGATGCCTGTTCCACAAAGAGTGAATTTTCTTGTGGAACAGGCATCTTGCCTGTTCTTGAGAAGGGTGCAAGATGTGAGATAAGATCGATCGAGGGGCGATTCCCTACGGGAGAGTCTTGAATCATTTCTTTTGAGTCCCCTCTGTTCGGACGCAAGGTTGTGTAGTAACGGTTTTAACCGCCGACTCCGATCGGGAGTTTTCAACCCGGATTTGATATATGCTAATTTTGGCGCACCATCCACACTAAAAATCCCAATATTTTATCTACGGGAGGTAGCGGATAGTCGGTAAGATCGATCGTCACTATTTGCCCTTCCAGCTTGAGAAACCGCCAAGCTGTGCCGCTGGAAACGCTGCCGTAGATGGCTGATATCGAGATCCCTTTCGCTTCATTAAACCTCTGGGCCGCCACCATTTCAGCAATACATTGACCCAAACCTACTTTCAAATCTCCTTTTTTAGCTTCTACCATCACAATTGCTGGGGCTTCAATGTCTAATTGTTCGGGGGAACGGCTGATGAGAAAATCGCAAACTCCTGTAAGTCCCACAGCAGCATCGACATTAAATTCCTCACCCGAAAACACGCTGATTTGTTGGTTCAGAATCCTGCGAACTTCCAGCAATACAGGGTTGATAATAGCTTCAGAACGGGCTTTTTCTGTGCTAGTAGCGATCGCCCAAGGCAAATTTGTCTCCAGCATGGTCTGCAAGGCTGTTGCGGGTGCGATCGGCTCGATTTCCGGCAGAAATCTGATTCCTTCGACTGCTGTGAGATTGAAGGCTTCTTTAACTTTGCCGATCGTTGTAAATTGACTGTAAGGCATAAAATCTGATGTTGTTTTTATTTCTGCTTTTCTATTACACTCGCTGCAACTTAGCTGTTCTCGGATCGATGATTTTTCTGCCCAAACCTGAAAACTTAATTGCCAGGTTAGTTTTATCGCCTTCCCCTAAAACGTGCGTAATTTCTCCAACTCCAAAAGCATGATGAAAAACCCGATCGCCCGTTTGCCAATCCGCCGATTGTCCATTGTTTCCCGATTGAGAACTCCCGGAATTAGCTGCTGAATTATTACTTTTTCCCTTAGATGTAGCCGTTTTCCCCGCTTTAGTTTTCTTCGCACTTCCAGCCAGCAAATGTGTCGGTAATTCCCCTAAGAATAGCGAAGGGGTGCAGTGTTCCCGGAAGCCTCCCCAGAGGCGGCGTTCGCGAGTGTGGGTGAGAAATAGCAATTCCTGGGCGCGAGTGATGCCGACGTAGCACAAACGGCGTTCTTCTTCGATCGCTTTCGGGTCGTCCAAACTGCGGAAATTCGGAAATAAACCCTGTTCCATTCCGACTAGAAATACCACGGGAAATTCTAACCCTTTTGCTGAGTGCAGCGTCATCAGCGACACGCGGGAATCTTCTTCCTGCAAGTCATCTAAATCGGATGCTAAAGATGCTTTTGCTAAAAATGATGTTAGCGTCGGTTCTTCGTTTTGTTCTTCAAATTGTAGCACCGCATTGTACAATTCTATGACGTTTTCTATGCGATTTGTGGCTTCGTCGGTTCCTTGATTTTTCAAATCTTCAATGTAGCCTGAATCTTGGATAATTCCTTGGACAATTTGCGAAGCCGGTAGAGTTTCAATTTGCGATTGCCAACGACCAATCATTTCGGCAAACTTAATAATAGCTTTTGCCGATCGCCCTGCGAGAGTATTGACAGAAGATTCATCGCTGAGGATTTCCCACAACGGAATGCCCAATTGAGTTGCAGCGTCTTCGATTTTGGAAAATGTGGTATCCCCAATGCCGCGACGGGGAGTATTGATGATGCGTTTGAGGCTGACGCTATCGTCGGGATTGGCGAGCGCCCGCAGGTATGCTAGGATATCTTTGATTTCTTTGCGATCGTAAAACTTCAGGCCGCCGACAATATTGTAAGGAATGTCTAAACGCATTAACGCTTCTTCAAAGGAGCGAGATTGAGCGTTTGTGCGGTAGAGAATCGCAAAGTTACTGCCGTTTTCGTATTCGGAGTTTTGGCGCTTCAAGGAATGAATTTGACCTGCTACAAATTCCGCTTCATCTAATTCGTTGTCGGCGCGCCAGACAACAATCGGAGCTCCCGGTTCGCGAGTCGGGCGCAGAATTTTCTCGATCCGTTCAGTATTGTGTTCGATCAAGTGGTTCGCGACTTGCAGGATGTTTTCGCGCGATCGATAATTTTCCTCTAATTTTACCATCGTCCGAGTTTTTTCGTCGGACAAACTATCTCCAAAATCCTCTTGAAATTCCAGCAATATGGTATAATCTGCCATCCGAAAACTGTAAATTGATTGATCGACATCGCCCACGACAAAAATCGAGCGGTTTTGCCATTTATCGAAGCTTTTCGGGTCGGCGTTATTTGTCACCAACATCCGAATCAAATCGTATTGAGTGCGGTTAGTATCTTGGTATTCGTCAACTAAAATATGGCAAAACTTTTTATGCCAGTAACTTAATACTTGCTCGTTTTGGCTCAAAAGTTTAACGGGGACGAGGATTAAATCGTCAAAATCTAGGGCATTGTTGGCTGCTAAAGCATCTTGGTAGCGACTGTAAACATCCGCAATCACACGGCCTCGATAATCCGGTTCTGCTGCTAGGTATTCTTGAGGCGACAAGCCTTTATTTTTAGCGTTGCTTATGATATAGCGGACTTTGCGCGGGTCAAATTTCTTGTCGTCGAGGTTCAGGATTTTGGTGACAATTTGCTTGACGAGACTTTGAGCATCTGATTCATCAAAAATCGAAAAGTTTTTCTTCCACTGGCGGCCTTTTTCGTCTTGGTATTTTTCAATATCGTAGCGGAGAATGCGGCCGCACAAAGAGTGAAAAGTCCCCATCCAAATGTGTTTGGTAATTCTTTGGTAAATTTGCGATCGCAATTTCGTCTGCACATCCGGGGCTAAGTCTACCAAAGGTTTGCCATATTCGGCTTCAGCTTGCTGAGTTGCCAGCAATTTCTCAATTCTTTCTTTCATCTCCCTGGCGGCTTTATTTGTAAATGTCACCGCCAGAATATTTTCAGGATCAACTCGATGCGTGCGAACTAAGTTAGCAACTCGGTAAGTTAGAGCTCGGGTTTTGCCGGAACCAGCGCCCGCTACTACTAACAGCGGCCCGTTATAATGGGCGACTGCTTGGCGCTGAGATGGGTTGAGGTGGCTGAGGAAATCAGTGGTTTGAGTCATAGCTAGAAAGTTAGTTTAATTTTTTAAGGGGTAAATAATACTTGGTATGCGATACTGCGAGTTTTTTTAACGTAAGGTGCGCCTAGCGCACTCTATATTATAACTAGAACGGTGATTTTTAAAACTTTAAATATTTTTGGCTCAAAGGAGTTGTTTAAGGTAAGGTGCTCGGCGCGCACTCTACACAATAACTAGATAGGTGATTTTTTTTAACGTTTAAATATCCGTGTCAGCCAAATTGCTGCTAATATTCCCAAGCCAATCCAGATGGCAATAATCACAACAGCGACAGCCCTATTTATCGGTTTTCCCCGCTCTATTTCTACGGCTGCTTTTTCCCGACACTCGGCTAAAACCTGTGGCGGAATCATCTTCAGTACCAGCCAAATTCCCAAGGGTACAATTATCAAATCGTCCAAGTAGCCGAGAACTGGTATGAAGTCAGGAATTAAGTCGATCGGGCTAAAAGCGTAGGCCACCGTAAGGCCGGCTAAAATTCTGGCGTACCAAGCTACTCTCTGGTCTGTACTGGCTAAATAAACGGCGTAAGTCTCTTTTTTTAGTCGGCGGGCAACTTGTTTTAAGGATTGCATTTTTTAACAAATTTACCGTTTTTTAATAATATTTAAAAGGAAGGAAGAGTGGCGCAGGCATTGTCAGGAACCAGGTTGGTTTATATATTTATCGTTTCTCAACCTCTTATTTTGCCCCGAACACCGGGTTTCTTTGATCGAGCCTCCTGCGGACATTATAATAACTCACAATTTCTTCAGAATTACTGACTATTTTTTTAGTTGCTAAAAATGTAACAACCCGGATATTTAGCAATTTCAGTGAGAAGGTAAAGTATAGCATCTGTTGTATGTGAGGAGAATCAAGTTTATGAGTTCAAATTTGCAACGTCGCGATCGCATTAAATTCCGTAGTCTGCTAACAGCGTTGTGTTTAACCTTAACTCTCGTCAGTTTCGTGGGATTAGATCCGGCGGCGGCTCAAGAACAGCGGATCAGAACGTTGACTGTTACTGGGCGGGGTGTGGAAGCGATTCCTACAACTCAAACGCAAGTGCGGCTGGGGGTTGAGGTTCAGGGGAAAACGGCGGCCGAGGTGCAGCAGGAAGCGGCGAGACGATCGTCCGCTGTGGTAGAGTTGCTGCGATCGCGCCAAGTCGAAAAACTCGAAACTGCCGGCATCACCCTCAGCCCGACTTACAGCTACGAAAACAACCAGCAGCGCTTGACGGGCTATACGGCGACGAATACCGTCAGTTTTCGGATTAATACTGCATCTGCCGGGACTTTGCTCGACGATGCGGTGAATGCCGGAGCCACACGCATCGACGGTGTGAGTTTTGCCGCCGCCGAAAGTGCGATCGAATCTGCTCGAAAACAAGCAATCAAAAAAGCAACTCAAGATGCTCAAGCGCAAGCGGATGCAGTCTTTAGCGCCCTCAACCTGAAGCGGGGAGAGATTCTGGGCATTCAAGTCAACGGTGCTAGCGCGCCGCCTCCTATGTACCGGCAGTTTGCTGCCGATCGCGCTGCTGCTGCTAATGCTACAACGCCAGTGGTGGGAGGGGAACAGCAGGTAGAAGCTTCTGTGACTTTGCAATTTGGATATTAAATAGTTAGGGGTTGAACTGGCCACATCAGCTTGACCCTAACTATTTCTCGATTTATCAAGCAGCTTTTTCTACAAAAAACTTTAGCCGTTTTAACCACTTCTGCCAGTAGTCTAGAAACGGAATCTCTCCTTCTTCAGGGGGAGAGTTCCTCAATAAATAGACTCTCTGTTAAAGCCTAGGCGATCGCATTTCTCATACACAGAAAAGAGTGGAATCTTTTCTCAGATCCACTCTCTGTTAAACTCTCTTAGTGCTAGCTTTAACAAGCTGGAGTTAAGTCCTTACTTTACCTACTCCTTAATGATTCTCTTGTCATGAATGACCACTTTGTCCTTGAGTTCAGGATTGCCGGAGATGTGAATATCGCTATCCTTATTTTCCTCTGCGTCGGATTCGGCTAGATATTGGGCAGATGACTTAAAATCCTGCGCTGCAGGTTTAGCAGATGGGGTTGCATTTTGGGCCGAGGACCTAAAATCAGGCACTGGAGGTTTAGCAGATTCGGCTGCATTTTGGGCCGATGATTTAAAATCATGCGCTGCACCTTGAGGAGATGGGGTTGCATATGGGGCAGATGACTTAACATCCTGCTTAACATCCTGCGCTGCACCTTTAGCAGATTCGACTGCATTTTGGGCAGATGACTTAACATCCTGCTTAACATCCTGCGCTGCACCTTTAGCAGATTCGGCTGCATTTTGGGCAGATGACTTAACATCCTGCGCTGCACCTTTAGCAGATTCGGCAGCGCTTTGAGCAGATGACTTGATTGATTCAGCTACACTCTTGCCTGATGACTGAAGCGATTCGGCTGCGCTTTTTATAGAGGGCTCAACTGCTTTCGCTGTATCTTTTACAGTCGATCTCAGATCCTTAGTTGCCCCCTCAATTTCCTGAGCTACAGCTTTGGCAGAAGGCTTAATTTCATCGGCAGTGCTCTTAATAGAGTCCGCTGCACTTTGTACAGAAGGCTTGATACCTTCGACTGTCTGCTTGACTGAATCTTTTACTTCTCTAATCGTAGGTTTGACTTCCTCGGATGCACTCTTGACTGCATCTACTACAGAAGGCTTCGCTTCCTTAACTGTCTGATTGACAGATTCGGCTATACCTGTAATCGAAGGCTTAGTTTCCTCAACTGTCTCCTTGATTGCTTCTGCTGTAGCTTTGATAGATGGTTTAACTTCCTCAGCAGTTTCCTTTACTACTGTCCCTAGCTCTTCTACAGTGTGTGTAATACCGTCTGCTACAGCGTGTGCTGCATCCCCTAAATTATCTACAGCACGGTTAACCGTATCAGCAGTACCTTTACCAATCATAGCGCCAGCAACTGAGCCTGCTACAGCACCAATAATGCCTCCAGAGCGAGCACCGAGTATACCACCGACTGCTGCTCCAGCTATCCTCGCGCCAAGGCCTGAGCCTGATGATTGATCTTCCGTTGATTCTGCATTTTCGTTAGTCTGAGCCTGAAGCTGCTGGTTCTCGCTATTGTCAACATTCTTTTCCTGGGAGTCACGATTGGCTTCAGGCTGGTTAAAAGGCGGCTTGTTATCAGTCATGGATATGCTTGGGTATTACTACTACATTCACTAGACTAACTATTTACTTCTAATAAAATCTACTGCCTAAGAACTAGATTTGGACTGTTACTTAAGAAGTAGATTCTTAAAGGTACTGACCGCTAGCGCGGTAGCGGCTCGCAGGGTAAGCTCATCTAATTTGGTATAAAGCGTACTTGACAAAAAGGGCAATATATAAAGGAACATCCTGTCAATAGCGGTTCTTTTGAACCCATTTGAGATATTTTGACGATGGACAGACAACGAGCGAAAATAACTCATGTATACAGAGTTGTTAAGAGATTAAGTATTTATATCTAAAACTAAGGAAGGTTTATTAAATATCTATTATAATGACAGGTGTAAATGCTTAATAACTATTGGATTAAAAAGTTGATTGTCGATTATAAATTAACGTTTAAGAACAATAAAACTATATTTCTTATAAAAAATAATCATAATAAATGATTTAATTAACTGATTTGTTTTGTATACGTTGCTGATTTACGGTCTGAAAGGCTAAATATGCAAGTCATAGAAACCAGTATCCACAAAGCTTCGGGATTTTCAACTGATTTTTTTCATACCCTGATTAAGTAACGCCAGATTTGGGAGTGATCTAACTCACGAACGAGCTCTTTGAACAGCAACTTGACCGCTTTAGCCACCAGAGGCGATCGCACTTACGTGTAATTGGGCATAAGTTCGATCGATCCCTAACTTTTAGCGTGACATACGGCACTTTGCCGTATATAATGGATAAATGAGATAAACCGTATTTTGTATGACTAAAACTACTAAATCGGAACCGTCAGCCCGATTGGAGGCTCGTATCAGTCCAGAGATTAAAGCCCTTTGGCAAAAAGCTGCTGACTTAGAAGGACGTACCTTAACAGATTTCGTCATCGCCAGCGTTCAAGCAGTCGCTTCCAAAGTTATTGAACAGCACCAAAGACTGAAACTTGACCTTGACGACAGCGAGGCTTTCGTAAATGCCCTCCTGAATCCAACCCAGCCGAATCAAGCTCTCAAAGCAGCAGCCTTGCGCTACAAACAAGTGATGGGCGATGGTACTCACAATTGAACTCTTAGATAGCAGCAGACATCACAGAGAGCTTTTTTGTTGTGGACAAGATAGTTTGGACAACTACATCCGTAAACAAGCTTCTCAGGATCTCAAAAAGAAAGTCGCAATCGTATTCGTTTTAGTGGAGTCTTCCAACACTGATGTAATTGCCTATTATACGCTTTCTGCATACACAATTGAACTCGCAGATTTGAATGAATCTTTTGCAAAAAAGCTGCCCCGCTATCCCCTTCTACCTGCTACATTGCTCGGTCGTTTGGCAGTTGATCGTACTTACCAAGGTCAACATCTCGGTGAGTTGATTCTGATAGATGCTTTGACAAAAGCACTCTTGGCAACTGCACAAGTTGCATCTCTCGCTGTCATTGCAGAAGCTCTGGATGAGCCAGCAGCCAATTTCTATCAAAAATATGGTTTTCAAAAGTTTAAACAAAACCCGATGAAGCTTTATCTACCAATGAAATCGGTTGAAGAACTTTGTCAAACTTCTAACATTTAGTTGATTTTGTTAAAAACCGATCGCCCATCCCACTCTCCAGCCCCGCCAGGGCAGACGCGCGATCGCACTTACGTGTAATTAGGCATAAGTGCGATCGCCCCCAACAACCCCCAAAACTTCAATTACTACCGGATCGTCGATCGAAGTGACAGAGATCGACTAAAGTAAACAGAAATTATTATGGGCGGTAATTAGAGTGATTGAGACTTTAGCAACAGGAATCGCAGCAGCCGGTTCGCTGCTAGCATTGGGCGGATTGGGCCTAGAGTTGAACTATCGCCGGACTGGGAGTGCAAATAAACTAGAACTAACAGCCGGAGAATGGCACTTAGCCATCTCCGAACCCAACCGTTATCTTTTAGTCGGGGAAATGGAGTTCCGCAACCTGACACAGCGATTTGAGATTATGTTGCCGGAAGTGCGGGCACAGGTAAAACTGCTGTCAGACGGAAGTTTGGATGGCGTTACCTCCGAGACAAAGGTGATTCCTTGCCACAAAGACGCAGCAGCCAGAGCAGACGATTACTGGTTCGGCTATATTGTTAAAGCCCAAAAAACCACGAAAATCAAAGTTTCTGTAGACATTCAAGGGCAAGATTTAACCAAATTGCAGTCAGCTTGGGTGCAAGTACATTACGTCACCTACGGCCCAGGCGGGCGCATCCCCAAAGTCCGTAACGTAGTAGTTCCCCTGCAATTTCCCAACTCGGACACCGTACCCATCGCCAGAAATGTCGGAGTGGCAGAAGTCTTGCCGATTCGCACTCACATACTGGCAGAATTGGACAATCCCGTCGAAATTGTCAAGCGGTACGTGCTGCCGCGCGCCCAGAAAGGCGATATTGTCGCCCTGGCAGAAACTCCCCTAGCTTTGATGCAGGGACGCTATCGCCATCCCAGCGAAGTCAAACCCGGATGGGCGGCAAAGCGAGTGTGTTTGTTTTTCTTGCCCACGTCGAGTTTGGCCACGGCTTGCGGAATGCAGACGTTGGTTGATGTAGTCGGCCCTTGGCGCGTAGTAGCGGCATTTGCGATCGGCGCTGTGGCTAAAATATTGGGTAAACCGGGAGTCTTTTACCAACTTGCAGGCGAACAAGCAAGGCTGATCGACGATGTTACCGGGACTTTGCCTCCCTTCGACCAATTTATTGTCCTAGGCCCGGACAATCCCCAGCAAGTTGTAGAAGAAATTCAACGAGAAACCGGACTTGCGGCGGCGATCGTAGACGCTAATGACTTGAAAGCAGTTAAGATATTAGCAGCGACCTCCGATTTATCGGTAACATTCTTAGAGCAAGCCTTGCGAAGCAACCCCGCCGGGAATGGTGACGAGCGAACACCGGTCGTTTTAATTCGACCTCTGCCACAAAAATCTTGAGTTGAAAACAGAAAATTAAAAATTCAAAAAGATGATTTGAAATTTTTAATTTTCGATCGCGCAAGAAAGGGAGAAGAATCAAAAGTTATAAGTTTTGATCTCAAAATTTACCCATTCAAAACTCAAAACTTCCCTAACTCTTCCCCTTTCTGAATTTTTATTTTTAAATTTCCATTCTCCACTTTTATGCTATGACTTCATTTCCCTCCCAAAACCAAAACCAGGTTGTGATTCGCCCGTTTCAGTATCGCGACATCGAGGTGATGGAACAACTGTGCGCGGAAACAGCCGAAGAGCCAGAAAACCGCAAGGGCGCAAGCTGCGACGTGGTACTAGGTAGAAAGTTGCAGCAGATTCGTCGCTGGTACGGACTACTAAAGATTTTTAGCTTGTTTCCCAACCCTTGTCAGTCCCTGTTCCGGGCCCACGTTGCCGAAGAAGAGGGGAGCGTTAAGGGGATAATTCAGATTTCTCCTTTCAACCGCACCCGCAGCACTTGGCGGATCGATCGCATAGGAGTAGACCCGGAAGCCCGCAGCAAAGGAATTGGTTCCATGCTGCTGCGGTACTGCTTTGAGGCAGTCTGGGAGGCGCGGACGTGGCTGTTGGAAGTGAATGTCGGCGACAAAACTTCCTTGGCTTTATATCGGCAAAACGGGTTTCAGCCTTTGGCCCAGATGACATACTGGACGATCGCCCCAGAACGCCTGCAAGAAATGGCTTCCTCGACGCCAGATTTGCCCAACCTGCTGCCGGTGAGCAACGCAGACGCTCAGTTGCTCTACCAACTGGATACCGCGTCTATGCCGCCGCTGGTGCGCCAAGTATTCGATCGCCACATTCAAGATTTCAAAACCAGTTTTTTCGGCGCTTTAGTCGAAGGTGTCAGACAGTGGCTGGCCAAAACCGAGGTAGTCAGCGGTTACGTGTTTGAACCCCAGCGCAAAGCCGCGATCGGCTATTTTCAGGTGCAGCTATCCCGCAACGGCCAGCAACCGCACGTCGCCCAGTTGACTGTACACCCGGCCTACACTTGGCTTTACCCAGAACTACTGTCCCAGATGGCGCGGCTGGTTCAAGATTTCCCGGTTCAAAGCCTGCAACTGGCTTCCGCTGACTATCAGCCGGAACGGGAAGCTTATTTAGAGCAATTTGGAGCAGTGCGCCTGGAACACAGTTTGCTGATGTCTCGATCGGTGTGGCACAAATTGCGCGAGTCCAAGTTAGTTTCTCTCGAAGGACTCCAGCTATCAGAAATGCTGCAAAGCTTCCAGCCAACTCGCAAACCCGTACCAGGCCGGATGTCCTGGCTCGGCCCGATGGCTGGGGAAGCAGCAGCAGGGCCCGCGTCGTCTGAGATTAAACCGCTGTTGGCTGACTCAGGAAACAGCCAAACGAATCAAGTTAACCCCTTGAACTTCCAAAATTCCGAATCCTCGGCAACAGATAGCAGCAGCATTTTGCCTCTAAAATTGCCCGAATTGCCTCTAGACGAAGGCTCCCAAGAGAAAAGTTAATACTTAATAGTTAAAAGCAGAAGGTAAAAGGTAGAAGGCAGAAAAAAATAGAATTAATCATCAAAGAAATTCCTTTTTTCTTCCCTAATCCCAAAATATCCCTTCTGCTTTTGATTGATATCAACTTAAGATTACCTATTTTTTTCTTACTTTCTTCTCTTATTCCTTCGCGTTCTTAGCGTCTTCGCGGTTCGTTAAAAAAGATTATTTCCGCAAAAAAATAGTAAATCTAAAATCTAAAATCTAAAATCTAAAATTGCTTGATTGATAATGTCCAACGATAAATTATGGATTTCAGCACTGGGATTAGATATCGGCCTCAAACGAGTTGGCATCGCCGGGTGTGACGGCACTGGTTTAATAGCTACGGGCATTACAACACTGGTACGATCGTCCTTCGATCGAGACGTAGCTTATCTCCGAGAGCTCGTGCGAGAGCGGAGAGTGCAAATTTTGGTTGCAGGCTTGCCCTACTCTCTGGGCGGAGAATTGGGTGCTCAAGCCCGACAGGTGCAGAAATATGCGAATCGCATCGCCTCCGCCTTAGAGCTCCCCCTAGAGTACGTGGACGAGCGCCTGACTTCGGTTGAGGCAGAGGAATTGATGAAAGCTTCAGGGATTTCGCCGTCGCAAAATAATAAGGGTGCGATCGATCGCAAAGCCGCAGCCCTGATTTTGCAGCAGTGGCTAGACGAGCGGAGGCAAAATATCTCCGCCCTTCCCAATCCTTGATAGCTGGTAACAAAGGCGTGATATCCTGGTTGTGCAAGTTTGCTACGCACACCTGTAACCCTTGACAAACTGGAGAAAATTCTGCTGTACCCTCGGTACTGAAGAAGCACAAAATCGTGATTTGTCCTCAGTGTCGCTTGCTGACTCGACTGAGATTTAAACGCTGCACTCCTCGCCTGTCGAAAAGGCAGCGAGTCTCGCGGTTTAAGCTTGTGGACTGGCGATCGCCCATTTAGCCAGAATATCGCCACGAAAATTCCCAATTGTCAAGCAAACGTTACTGAATTATTGACGGAAAACTAAGATACACGCGATGTCCTCATCCCCATACCGCAAAAAAGAGAATGGCAATTCCAACGAAGAGTCCGTCACCCTGACGGATGAAGTTGGGCGATCGCTGACTTGCAACATAGAATATTCTATGAATCTCGAAGGTCAAGAATACGCTTTGCTGCTTCCGATTGACTCACCCGTAGAAATTTTTACTTGGCAGGGAGACGAGACGGACGAAGCAGCAATTCCTGTAGAAGACGAGACCGAAATTGACAAAATTTTTGAGACTGCTAAAGTTGTCCTGCAAGAGCAGAACTTGACGCTCCGACGCACAGCGGTGACGCTGACTGTGGTGGGCGAATTGCCGGAATTTCCCGAAGAGGATATGGCATCTGATGTCGATCCCGATGAGGAGTCGGAGTTCGAGGAGCTGATGTGGCTGACGAGTTTCTACCACGAAGAACAGGAATATGCGATTTATACGCCTCTAGACCCGTTCTTTATCTTGGCTAGAATGGATGACGACGGTAAGCCAGAATTGCTCTCGGAAGAAGAGTTCCAAAGGCTGGAACCGATGTTACCTATGCTGGAAGACCAGTTCTTTGACGAGCTTGATTAGATATTAATTGCAGGCACAAGCCCTGATGGCAAAAAGCAGAATTTTTTACTATTTTATAAAAAAGTAAACTGCTCGCCCGATCGAACTTTTTCGAGGTGGCCGCTTCTGCCTTCGCGATCGGGCTTTTGAATTGGGCCGCGTGAATTGGGTCTTTTAAAGGGCTTGTATTCGTAACTTTTCGGTCATCAATCGCAGGTCATCAGTCATTAGTCGCTAGTTACCCGCCGCTTATCCAGGACAACGGACTATGAATAAAGAACAAATGACAAAAGGCAGCGCGCGCGAGAGCCGAAAAGGTACTCCGCAAGTCTCTAAATGGTTGTTTTATCTGGCGTTGCTGCCGGTAATCTGGGGGGTTTGCGCTTGGCAAGGCTGGGCTTGGTGGAGCTGGGCTTCAGCGGCGCCTAAAATAACATCCTCATCGGGGAATCCGGCAGAAGATCCTGCTGTTTCGATCCAAATCCCGGAGGGTACTCCCAGTCAAAAAATCGGCCGGGATTTAGAGGCAGCGGGGCTGATTCGATCGAGCTCGGCATGGAATATGTGGGCCCGCTGGCTGACTCTGCAAAACCGCGAGGGAGGTTTTCAAGCGGGAACTTACCAACTGTCGCCGACTCAGCCTCTGAGTGCAGTTGCTGACAAAATTTGGAAGGGCGAAGTCGTACAGCAGAGTTTCACGATTCCAGAAGGATGGTCGCTGCAACAAATGAGCGCTTATTTTGAAGCGCAAGGTTTTTTCCCGGCTAAGGAGTTTATGGCGGCCGCGAGTCAAATTCCTTACGCTCAATACCCTTGGCTGCCGAGCGGATTGCCTCATTTGGAAGGTTTTTTGTACCCGGATACTTATCAGCTAGACGGCGATAGAATTACTCCTCAAGCTGCGATAGCACAAATGCTCACCCGTTTCGAGCAGACAGCTTTGCCGGTATATCAAAAAAATCAGAATAATACAAAGCTCTCTCTCAAAGAATGGGTGACTTTGGCCAGTATTGTAGAAAAAGAAGCTGTGGTTGCTTCCGAGCGGAACCGCATTTCTGGAGTGTTCAACAACCGTCTGAAAAAGGGAATGGCGTTGGGTTCTGACCCGACAGTTGAATACGCTCTCGGTATCAGGCAAACTAAGGAAAAGCCTCTGACTTTTAAGCAAGTAGAAACGCCTTCTCCTTACAATACTTATATAAATCCAGGACTACCCCCAACTCCGATCGCATCTCCGGGAATCGCCAGTCTGGAAGCGACTCTGACTCCTGAAAATACAGAATATCTGTATTTCATGGCGCGGTACGACGGCACTCACATTTTCAGTCGCACTCTGGCCGAACACAATGCTGCTGTGGCTCAAGTTGACCAAAAAGTGCGATCGGGTCAATAGATGGGCAATGACTAATAAAAAAGTAAAAAGTCAAAAGTAACAAAGGAAAAGCAATAATTATTCACTTTTGATTTTTTACTTTTTCAATCTTTAACTCCCAATTTCTTATTTCTCAATCTAAAATCTAAAATCTAAAATCTAAAATCATTATGACTTGGGGTAAATTACTACAGCCTGACTTAGTTCTAGGCGATTCAGTCATGAAGTTAACGGCTGATATTCTGGAGAAACATCAGATTAAAGGATTAGTGTTGGATGTGGACGAAACTCTCGTTCCCATTACGGCAATGAATGCTTCTCCTGAACTCAGCTTGTGGGTACAAGAAATTAGACCCGTGGTATCGCTATGGTTGGCAAGCAATAATTTAAGTGAAAATCGGATCGGTCGAATTGCTGATTCTTTGAATCTACCATACATCACGGGTGCGGCTAAGCCGTCCCGCCGCAAGTTGCGAAAAGCTGTGACGGCGATGAATTTGCCGGTGGAACAGGTGGCGATGGTGGGCGATCGACTTTTTACTGATGTTTTAGCAGGCAATCGTTTGGGTATGTTCACTATTTTAGTGGAACCAATGGTTGATGCTGGGTATGCGCTTCGCAAGCATCCGGTGCGCTCTTTTGAAGTGTGGGTTTCTCAAGCTTTGGGGGCATCTCTGAAAATTAAAGATTAAAATTGGGCATCGGGAATTGGGCATGGGGCATGGGGCATGGGGAATTAGTAATTAGGAATTGGGAATTGGTAACTAATGGCAACAGACAACAGACAACAGTCAACAGTCAACAGTCAACAGTCAACAGACAACAGTCAACAGTCAACAGTCAACAGTCAACAGTCAACAGTCAACAGACAACAGACTAAAACTATTGTTGTTAAAATTGGAACTTCGACTCTGACTCGATCGACTACAGGAAACTTAGCTCTTTCAACTATTGCTGCATTGGTCGAAATTTTAGCTGATTTGCGGCAGCAAGGCCATAGAGTAGTTTTGGTTTCTTCGGGTGCAGTTGGGGTTGGCTGCGCGCGCTTGGGTTTGACGGAACGCCCGCGAAACATTGCTATGAAACAGGCTGTGGCGGCTGTGGGCCAAGGGCGACTGATGCGGGTGTACGATGACTTGTTTACTACTCTACAACAGCCGATCGCTCAAGTATTGCTCACCAGGGGCGATTTAGTGCAGCGTAATGGTTATGTTAACGCTTGCAATACTTTTCAGCAACTGCTCAGGTTGGGCGTGATTCCGATCGTCAATGAAAACGATACAGTAGCGGTAGACGAGCTTAAATTTGGCGATAACGACACGCTTTCGGCGCTAGTAGCGAGTTTGGTAGAAGCAGATTGGTTGTTTGTGCTCACAGATGTCGATCGGCTGTATTCTGCCGATCCGCGCAGCAATCCCGACGCGCAGCCGATCGTCCTAGTCCAAAGTATGGCACAGCTCACAGAATTTCAGGTGCAAACAGGAGATTCCCGCAGCGGTTGGGGAACCGGCGGTATGGTGACAAAAATTGAAGCGGCGAGAATAGCAACTGCATCGGGAGTGCGGACTGTCATCACTGACGGCTGCTTTCCTGGTAATATCGAGAAAATACTCAACGGAGAGTCGATCGGTACTCAATTTGAGCCTCAACCGCGCCCTGTAAACGCTCGCAAACACTGGATAGCTAACGTGCTAATTCCGGCAGGAAAACTATATTTAGATGCGGGTGCTGTCAAGGCAATTTCCCACGGCGGAAAATCGCTTTTAGCTGCGGGTATTGCTCAAGTAGAAGGAGAATTTCAAGCTGATGATTCCGTGCAGTTGTGCGATGCTGCCGGCAAGCAAATTGCTAGAGGGCTTGTGAATTATAGCAGTTTAGAATTGAGACAAATCCAGGGCTGCAAGTCAGAGAAAATTGCTGAGATTTTAGGTTATGCAGGCGTAGAAACGGCGGTACACCGAGATAATTTAGTGATTGTTTAAACTAACAAATATCGAGAAAGTCGATCGGGCAATGAGCGAAGGTAGAAATTGAGGATATTTGCAGCACAGTCTTGCAAGAATGTGTTTGGCTGTGTTGGAATAGCTCGTTCATCGCTTCTGTAAACAGTTCAAATACATTTTGTGCTAATTCTAAAGCTGCTTGGGATTCCGCATTAGTAAGTTTTATCTCTGCTAAAACTTCCAACATCTCTGGCGTGTTTAAAAGGTGATAATTTTCTAAACCCCCATAACCTCCTCCAAAATCAACATATTCTTTTTGGGTAACTTGCTGTAATTCCATTACCACTGCAAGCGCCGCCTCAAAAAAAACTTTTGCCGTTCCTTCGAGGACTTCCACTAACACCAGTTTCTCAATGGGAGAGGCTTTCCAAGCGTAGCGTTCGAGCACTGAACAGAGCGATCGAGTTTTTTTAGTTTCTTCACCCCAAAGCAGTCTGAAGTCGCCGTAACTCATTAATTGGTTTAAGCCTAGTTCCTCTAGGTATTCTAGATAGTCGTGCCAGTAATAGTTGGTTTTATAAGTATATTTATTAATTAGTTCCTGAACTTTGCTATTACTAGAAGATTCTCGCAATACATATTTATTTAAATCGCTCAATCCCACAGCCAAAGGAGCGAGTACAGGCGCAAAAATTAGTCGTTGATTCGCGTGAATGTGTTTATTGGCTAGAAAGTCAAACAAGGGCAATTTTGCAAACTCTTGCTTTTTGGGTTCAATGAATGCTACAATGGATTTCATACTTTTTTCGTCTGAATGGTGGCTGTCAAGATAATCTTCATACCTCTGTTAATTATCTATATTTTTGAGCCTAAATAATTGTGTTTATTATCATACATATTTGTATTTGAGATCATAGGTAAGAGTGTTTGCAGTCACAGCAAATTGTGACCGAAAGCATCCCGGATACAAGCCCCCGGATTCATTCCGAAAGCAGACTCAGGACGGAAAAATAAAAAACCTGTATCCGATAAGCCAGCCCCCGAATTTATCCCTGGGGTCAATGCTTCAATGCTTCAATTCTAAAATCTAAAATCTAAAATCTAAAATCGATTGACTTGTATCATATTGTGCCAGAAGTTCGAGCATCTTGTTCCCTAGAGATAAAATGCTATACATTTAGATTGGATATTTCGGGCGATGCTCAAAGCCACCCCACAAGAGTTTAATTATTTATTGACCGATAATTTAAAGGCTGATTAACTTAATATAGGCAAATGAGCATTCTGCTCAAACTCCTAAAAAATACTTTTTACAAAATCGCGGTTATCCATGCAAATCAGTCCTAGACGCATAGGAGTCTCCCAACCAGGTTTCTTCGGAGATTCATCGCTGAGCAACAAAAATTTTTCTGAGAAACCCGGTTTCTTTAACCCTTGCTTTTATTGGTTCTTCCCTCTTTTCTCTTCCCTCTTCTTATTCCTTCTGGGAGCATCTCATATTTGTAAAAACACTTATTATGGCTCCTTCCTTCTTCCTCCTTCCTTCTTCCTTCTTCTTCTTTCCTCCTGACTCCTGACTCCTGGCTCCTGGCTCCAATTTCTAGCGGAGGGCTGCTTTCATTGAGATGCTCCCTTCCTTCTTCCTTCTTCCTGCAGCCATAAGTCTCCAAATGACAATTTCCAATTCTCAGAATTGCCTTTAGGTGCGTTGTGAGTTACTCTATCTTTTGGATCAGTTAACACAATTATAGGAGTTAATCTTGGAACGGACTTTTTTAGCGATTAAGCCCGACGGCGTACAACGCGGACTCGTCGGCGAAATTATCGGTCGTTTTGAAGCCAAGGGCTTTAAGCTAGTTGGTATGAAGCTAATGACGGCGAGTCGCGAACTAGCGGAACAACATTATGATGTTCACAAAGAAAAAGCCTTCTTTGCTGGATTGGTAAACTTTATCACTTCAGGCCCTGTTGTGGCGATGGTGTGGGAAGGCGACGGCGTTGTGGCGTCGGCGAGAAAAATCATTGGCGCAACAAATCCTCTGAATGCAGAACCGGCGACAATTCGGGGCGATTTTGCCGTCAATGTCGGCCGTAATCTGATTCACGGTTCTGATGCTGTCGAGACTGCCCGTGCGGAAATTAGCCTTTGGTTCAAGGAAGAAGAATTGAGTGCTTGGACACCTTCTTTAACTCCTTGGATTGTGGAATAATTTTGATATTCTCCCGATGGTTAATCGGGAGATATAGCCTTTCTCAGTAACATGAGGTGCACGCTTGATAAGCGGGCATAGGGCATAGGGCATAGGGCATAGGGCATAGGGTATACCTCACCAAGATTGAGAACTGCTATAGCCTTTCTCAGATAGATGATATCGATTCCGGTTGCAGCCTCCGTAATTGTTGAATGTTGACTGTTGACTGTTGACTGTTGATTGTTGACTGTTGATTGTTGACTGTTGACTGTTGACTCGATGTTAAAAAAATGAAAATTGCGCGAATTATTTATTGGCAGCTTGATTAGACTTTACGCCCGACGATGAAGCGCGGATTTGAGATCATTCCGGGGTAGCCGGAATTGATATGAAATATCATGTCGCTGACTCACTCATCACCGTAAAATATAGAAGAGTTTGAGATTTTTACTCGTTACCAGGAGCTTCTTGGTAACGAGAAGAAAAAACGTTAATCGGAACTTAAAAACTCCAGATAATTATTAGTCAATTCTTTGACTGCTAATTCGTAAAACTGCTGACCGTGTTCGGGGGTTGCTAAACCCGGATTTGAACCCATTCTCCCGTCGGGAAATCGGCGGCGGAAGTCAGCAGCACCGAAAATTTTGTGCCCGGAAGCGACTTCTTCCGAAAGCGGAGCTTGCTTGATTGCTTCTGGATAAAGGTACTGGGTTAAGGCGATTTCGCTGGGGGTGGCGTGGGAACCTTCTTGGTTTCCGTACAATTCTTTTGCTAGTTTGTAGACTGAGCCGCACATGAACCAGTTGCCGATTTGACACTGGATTCGATCGGCATTCGGTAAATTTAAGTCAGACAAATGCGCGTAAGTCTCGGAAAATGCTGCTTTCATGGTGGCAATGTTGCCACCGTGACCGTTGATGAAGAAATATTTCTCAAATCCCGCTTTTGCCAAAGATGTGATGTAATCCCTGATTACCAGTATCAGCGTCTGCGGTCGGAGGCTGATTGTGCCGGGAAAGCTGGTGTGGTGCAAGGCCATCCCTACATTAATTGTCGGGCCGATTAAGGCATTGGCAGCTTCGCCGACACCGCGGGCGATCGCCTTGGCAGCAATGGCGTCAGTCCCGATCAAGCCGGTGGGCCCGTGCTGTTCGGTGGAGCCGATCGGGATAATTATGCCTCGGGAGCTTTCGAGATAAGCTTCTACCTCGGGCCAGGTACTCAAATGCAGCAACATGATAGGCAGTCTACAGAATTTTTACTTGCTATCGTCGATCGTAGCCGGCACAGGAAAAACAGGACTTTGGGCCAGTTTATTATTGTATTATTAAAAAAAGCTCTAAAGTGCGATCGCAACTTTACCGTTATATTACTTAACGTTAATAATTTAACCAATTGATTACCAAAATTTTACCTTTTAATAACCTTTTAAGAGTAGTATAACAAGCATCTCCCTATAGATTGGGTGTTACGTGGTCAATTAACAGCGGGCAATGTTTTATGAAATTAACACCGACCCCGAAAAATGACCAGACTTCTGTGGCCTGGACGCAGGCAGACAGCGCGGTTCCGGCAACTGCTCTACGGCTGTATTCCTTGCATGAGCAAGTAGCAAAGGTCGAGCGCGTGTCTGTGGCATGGACTGGCGAAGGATTCTAAGCGATCGAACAAATGGCGATCGTACAAACGATCGCAGCGCGAGAGTACCTCAGCTACTGAAGAAGGTACCTCGCGCTAGCCACATACAAACATCACTCCCACTGATATTTATGTCTTCTGCTGAATTAAGCGAAAGTCCTTCAAGGTTGGCTGTTGGACAAGCCGGCCGTATCTTGTTATTGGAAGGTGAAGACCTGTTGCGGGAAATGCTAGCTTTAGCCCTTAAAGAACAGGGCTACGAGGTGGTGGTTACTAGCGACGGGCGCAACGCTCTGCCTTCTGTACAGGCTGCTTCGTCATACCACGGTGAATTTGCCTTTAACCTGTTAATTATGGATTCAATTAACGGTTTGGATCTGTGTCGAATGTTACGGCATCAAGGAAATCCCGTCCCTATTTTGATTATCGGTGCTAGAGGAAGTGCCAACAATTGCGCTTTTTACCTAGAAGCCGGATCGGATGATTATCTGACCAAGCCTTTTGGAATGCGGGAGTTTATCGCTCGCTGTCGGGCGCTGATGCGGCGCCAGCGCCTCAGTCGGTTACCGGAAGCGAGGACGCTGCAATATAAGAGCATAACTCTGTATCCTGAAGAGTGCCGCGTGTTGGTTCGTGGTCTGGAAGTGAAATTTTCTCCTAAACAGTTTCGCTTACTAGAACTATTTATGAGTAATCCCCGGCGAGTTTGGTCTCGCGATCAGTTGCTGGAAAAAATTTGGGGTCAAGATTTTATCGGAGACAGCAAAACAGTTGACGTTCACATCCGCTGGCTGCGCGAAAAGTTGGAAATCGATCCGGGCCAACCGGAATATATCATTACGGTACGCGGGTTCGGCTATCGATTTGGTTGAATTTTTAAATCAGTTGTACGGTGGCAAGTTGCCGTCGAATAGACAAATAAGGACACAACATTGTTGTGTCCTTATTTGTCTATGGAGGGTGTGCAATACAATAGCTTGGAGGTGCAACCAGTAGAGCTCTTCCAGCGACTGTTGCCGTTCTCTTTTACCGTGGGCGAGCTGTATAAACTCACATCTTGCACCATTCTCAGGAACAGGCAAGATGCCTGTTCCACAAACAGTGAATTTTCTTGTGGAACAGGCATCTTGCGTCAGGAACAGGCAAGATGCCTGTTCCACAAAGAGTAAATTTTCTTGTGGAACAGGCATCTTGCCTGTTCATAAAAAGCTTATTGATAATGGTTCAACATCTCAGCATAAATTAAAACTCCCCTGTCCACTCCCAACAATGAAGTTTCCAGCAATCTCCTGGAACCGCAACAGCCGCCACCATATCTGAACAGGGAATTAATTCAATTAAAGACCATCTCGATGCTTCTTCGGGGTTGTCTTCAACATTTAACAGCGCTGCAGGTTCTCCTGGTGCGAGGCTGACATCAAACTGATTCAGGGGAATAGAAAGTCCTTTACCAACTGCTTTGATATAGGCTTCTTTGCGAGTCCAGCCGGTGAAAAAAGCGCGGGGTTGGATCTGTTCAGGGAGCGAACGCAACACAGAATTTTCTAATGGTGAAAAAAACTTTTCAGCAATTTCTAGGCAAGGAAAGTTGGGATTTATTCCTTCAATATCGACACCAATATCTCGATTTTTGGTAATCGCAATTAGAGCCATGTTTCCTGAGTGAGACACATTGAAACGGAGGGAATTTCCACCTTGGGCGACGATGAGAGAGGGTTTGCCGTAGGGATTGTAGTCAAAGCGCAAAATGTGAGGATTTATGTTAAGATAGCGACTCAGAATCGCTCTGAGTGCGCCACGACTCACAATAAATTGCGATCGACCTTTGGGAAAGTGAAAACCCTCAGCTTTTGTCCGCTCATCGTTAGAGAGAGTCTGTTGTAAACTCTCCAAGCAAGATTCTGTTTGAGCCAGAGACACGCGCCAAACATGAATTTCGCCCAGCTCCAATGTCAAGTCTAGCGGTGGGGAATTCCACGAATCAAAAGCAGCAATCATGTATTTATCTTCTTTTCTGAGTCACCTCATCCAGCATTCCCAGAAACAGGCAAGATGCCTGTTCTACTTTTGTTCTACTTTGAGAAAGAGGCAAGATGCCTGTTCTACAACAGATGAATTTCAATCGCAAGGGTCAATTAATCCAGGTTTGTACAACTTTTCCTGCTAATTCCTGTCCCAACCAAGGTGTATTTGCCGATCGCGACTTCAGACTTTGCCCGTCAACAGTCCAACTCATTTGCGGGTCGAACAAAATCAGCTCAGCAGAGACTCCTGGTGCAACAGTGGCGGGGGTTTGCTTGAGACAAACGGCCGGCCGGGTACTCAAAACTCGCCACAGTTCCAAAGCCGAAAAATCGCCCGTTTCTACCAGTCCGTGCCATAGCAAAGGCAAAGCTAATTCCAAGCCGATCGCCCCCGGCGGACTATCAGCAAAAGCCACAGTTTTCTCCTCATAAGTATGCGGGTTGTGGTCGATCGCGATCGCATCAATTACACCATCTTTCACAGCTTCAATCAGCGCTAATTGGTCGTTAAGATTGCCCAGCGGCGGTTCTAGGTGTAAATTCGGATCGTAGGCCAACGAAGCAGTCAGAGCATTTCTCCCGCCGGAATCTTGAGAGTTTCCTGAAATTGCCCCGACATTCAACAGTAAGTGCATCCAAGTCACACTCGCAGTCACCGGCAAACCCCGCGCCTTCGCATCTCGAATCAATTCCACGCTGCGCGCCGTGGAAACGCGCATAATGTGCACCGGAGTTCCCGCAGATGCCACCAACTCCAGCAAACCCGCCAAAGCCGAAGTTTCCGCACTCGCCGGAATTCCCGGTAAACCCAACCGCACGGACACCGCACCCTCCCGCGCCGCGCCATTTCCTGCCAAAGTTCGATCGCACGGCCACAAAGCCACAGACTTGCCCAAAGGCTGGATATACTCAAGCAAACGCCTCACCAGAGCCGGATTAGACAGCGGCAAACCGTCCGCAAAACCCACCACTGCACAGGAGGCCAGCTCGCCCAACTCGGCCATCTGCTGCCCTTTAACGCCCGCTGTCAGCGCACCCCAAAAATACAAGCGGGGCAGCCCAGGCGACAAATTGCGGATATATTGCTGCAACAAAGCTAAACCGGCCAAATTGTCAACAGGCGGCGACGTATCCGGCAAAATCGCCAGCCGCGTAAAACCGCCAGCCGCCGCAGCCTGCATCAAGGATTCTAGGGTTTCCCGATCCTCAAAACCCGGTTCTCCGCTGTGGCTGTAGATATCTGTTAATCCCGGCCCCAAAATCAGTCCCTGGCAATCCCGCACTTCTGTGTCAGCGGGAAACTCAGCAATTTTTTCCTCAACTGCTTTGATATTACCTTCAGCAATCAGAATATCAGCGATGCGATCGCTCCCTGAAACTGGATCTAGCACTCGTACATTTTGTAGCAGTTCGCGGCTCATATAACAGAAGGAAGTTCGGCAACGGATTATGTAACGGATGTAACGGATGTCAGGAAGAAGGAAGAAGGAAGAAGGAAGAAGGAAGAAGGAAGAAGCAATCCACCGCATTAGTTTCAGGAATTAAGAACTTCCTAAGCATCGGGCGCGATTGTTATCAAAATTCAAACATTTTTTAGGCGCGAACTCGTAGCGGTGGGCAGTGGTGTTAACTTAAGCCTAAAAGCTTTGATAAATTTCGCTTTGACACGAGTCTCGATCCCCCTAACTCCCCCTTAAAAAGGGGAGTAGGGGTTGACTTTAAGAAGGCTCCTGTCCCCCCCTTCGTAGGGGCGGTGCCCCCGTGCCCGCCCTTGGCTAGGGGGGATCGAAGGCCTAATCGTCAAACAGCAGACTGGTAATACGTCTACGGGTTCGCGCCCAGCACTTTACCGATTACAGTGCTCCGGCTGCTGTTTTGTCAAAAACGCCGCCGCTCAAATGAGTTGTGACATTCATCGCTTGTAATACCGGCAAACCATCGGGGCCGTGGGGATAATCAATCACGCTAACGGCTCCGTTTCCTTGTTTGAACTTCCAGAAATGTTCTGGTTCCAAACCGAATAGGTGGCAGAGAATAGCTTTGTTAATGGCATCGTGAGCAACGACAATCCCAGTACCAGAAACAGATTGTACGATTTCTCGCCAAGCTGCGATCGCCCGATCCCAAACGTGCTGCAAATTCTCTCCTTCGGGCATTTGGACTTTTTCAGGAGATGTTTTCCATTCGTGTAGCAAACCCGGATAGGATTGTTCTATTTCTGATTCAAATTTTCCTTCCCAAAGTCCGTGGCTAATTTCTCTCAAGTCGTCGCGGAGTTCTAGTTGCAAACCGCCGTGATGTTGGAGAATAATTTCCGCAGTTTCTTTCGGGCGCAGCATCGAACTGCTAATCGCAAAATCTAATTTTACGTCCTTGAGAAATTCTGCTGCTCGCCTGGATTGTTCGCGGCCGTTATCGTTGAGAGGTACGTCTATTTGCCCCTGAAATTTACCTGCTTTATTCCAGTCGGTTTCGCCGTGACGCACCAGCAACAATCGCGGGCCTTGGTGTCCGTCCCTCGGTTTGGGAAAAATTTCCCCGGTATGGGAAGTTAAATTCAGCGATTCTAATTGAACTGCAACTTTCTTTTTTTGCTCTCCGAGTTCGTTGTTAGTAACAGGGGAAGTTCCAAAATTAATGACGCTAATTCCGCAATTTGACTGTTGAATTGATTGATAGTAATCCGGGGTGATTTCCGAGGCTGTGGCGATAAGAGCGCGGTTGATTCCGTTGTGACCTATTACTAGAATTGTGCCGTCTTGGTGGCGCGATAAAAGTTCTTGCCAAAAATGACGAGCGTTAGCAAAAATTGCCAATACGGGAAAGTGTTCGATTTCTCCGTCAGCAGATGGCAGTTTCATGGAAAATTTGTCTGGCTGTCTTTGCCACTGCTGATATGCTTCGGGGAATTTGTCGATCGCATCTTGGCGTAGCATTCCTTCCCACAGAGGCAAATCGATTTCCATCAAATTATCAGTTGGCTGGAGTTGTGGCGGATTTGTCAAGCGCGACAGGATGATTTCCGCTGTTTCTTTGGCTCGTTGCAGGGGACTGGTATAGGCGGCATCAAAGGCGATACTGCTGAGTGTGTCGCCTACTTGCAGGGCGGCGCTGCGGCCTGCTTCTGTCAAAATTGATTTATCGAGGCGGCCTTGGATGCGGCGTTCTTGATTGTAGGTGCTTTTGCCGTGACGGACTAAGATAATGCGAGTCATTCGATTTTAGATTTTAGATTTTAGATTTTAGATTTAGCCTGCTACCCCGCTGCGGTTGCGCCGTGCGGATATTACCTCATACATCGCGGGTGCTTATGCCGCACTACTCCTGTATGGTGCGCCATAAGCACCGTTGGGCTAAGGTGTGAACCTTACGTATACATGGCGGAGCGAGGATTTGTGGCGTAAGTCTTGTTGAGGAGAGTCAAAAAGATGAGCCAGTGAAATTTTACCAGTTGTCGGGATACTCTCGTCTGCAACGACCTATGATGAAAGACGGAAAAGATTTAGCCACGGATTCGCGCGGGACGGAAAAGCAGGAATGACACTGAAGCGGGTTATTTTAGGTATTTTAACGGCGATCGCGATCGCCCTGGTCGGTTTATCTTTACTTGCTAGTTGGAATCAGCCGCAAATTCAAAGCCGGCTGGAACTCTACCAGACAAATTTGCTGCTGCACGCCTCGGAGTGGCAAGGAGAAAATAATCAGAGTGATAATTTAAGTTCGGCGCGCACCAATATTGTCGGTGCAGATCCTTTAAATACGGCTTTGACGCAATATCAAGAAGCGCGAGACTCGACTCGCAAAACTCTCGAAACATCTCAAGCACAAGTTAAAGAAATTCAGTCTGTCATTGCCTCTAAGTCTGAGGATAATACTCTGAATTTGGCTCAAAATAAGGCGGCGTCCGAGTCGATAAAGCAACAGTCAGTGCTGCTAAACGAACTTGACTTGCGATTGGGAATTTTGCAGGCAAGCAGTGGCAAAACTGAGGCTGCTCTCCAAAGTTGGAAAAATTTAGTTGAGCGCTACAAAACTAAAAGTGATGATGATTCTTCGGTGGAAACTGCTCAAGTTTTAACGGGAATTTGGAGCAATCCGGCTCAACTGCTGCCGGATGCCGAGCCGCGCATTCAAAAGTCTTTGGATGGCTGGTTTCGCTATCGCGCTCTAGCTCAACTTTACAAGCTGCAAGAACGTTCTAAAGAGCTGGCGGCGCTGCAAGCAGCAGAGCAAGTAACGGCCCAGCAAGCTGTAGAAAAGTTGGCAATTATAGTGGGCGTTCCGGCGATCGCACTTTGTATTGGTACGGTTTTGCTGGTTGGTTTGACCGTGCAGTGGCTGTTGCAGCGGAAGCAGTTAGATACAGCAGGTTCCGGCCCGGTGTTGGCGCGAAATGCGAGCTTGACTTGGGATGTACCTTGGGACGGCGAGATTGTTTGGCAGGTACTGGTGGTCGGCTTTTTCTTTGTCGGGCAAATCTTGATTCCCTATTTGTTGCTGCCAGTTTCTCTGGCTGTTTTAAAACTCAATCCTGCTACTTTTGACCCGCGCGACAAGGCTTTTTATATCTTTGCTACTTATTTGTTGCTGTCGGGTGGGGGGCTTTCGGTACTGTATTTTTCGGTCAAGTCTTTTTTGCCTTTGCCGGAAGGTTGGTTTCGGATTAATTGGCGGGGAAGTTGGTTTTTGTGGGGTTTTGGCGGCTATTTTGTTGCTTTGCCTTTGGTAGTTTTGGTGTCGCTGATTAATCAGCAATTGTGGCAGGGACAAGGTGGCAGTAATCCGATTTTGCCAATCGTTCTCGAAGGTAGGGACAACGTGGCTTTGGCGGTGTTTTTCGGCACTGCTGCGATCGCGGCTCCGGTTTTTGAGGAAATTGTGTTTCGGGGCTTTCTGCTGCCTTCTCTGACTCGCTATTTGCCTGTTTGGGGGGCGATCGCAGCTTCTGCTTTCTTGTTTGCTGTGGCTCACTTGAGTGTCTCGGAGATTCTGCCTTTGGCGACTTTGGGTGCGGTTTTGGGGTTTGTGTACACGCGATCGCGCAATCTCCTTGCTCCTATGCTTCTCCACAGTCTTTGGAACAGCGGTACTCTGCTGAGTCTGTTTCTTTTGGGCGGCGGCGCGAGTTAATTCGGGCGGTTGTTAATAATTGTGAATTAATCGAGTTTTTGGCAAGAGCGATCGTCAGGGCGATCGACTCTTGCCAAAAACACCAGTAGGGTGTTCGGTGCGCCCCTTATATCTAGCCCGGTAAAATAACCGGAATTTCATTAGGGGCGGGTTCACCCTAATCTGTAATCTCAGCCACAGATCCAGATAGACCCGCCCCGGTCGCTTATTTTAGCGGAAAAACAGGGTTTAACATGGAAGTAATATCTTGTCGGCTGAGGATTGAGAGACTGACGCGGGCGATCGAACCAAGCGGAAGTTGACAATCCGGCTAATTTATAGGTAAATTTTAATTTAGGATGAGGCTTAAACCCCATGAGCAATTTGAACAGCCACAAGTTAGAGGGAACGCCGAGTTGGATGCGTTTCGCACCCTACGCAGCCTTGGGTCTGTTAATATTTTCTTTCAATTCAGGCAGCGAACTCAATTATTTCTTGAGAGGCTACTTGGTGATTATGCAGGCTCAAGTCGGTATAGTTCTGCTGTATTTTGCGATGTCTAAGTTTCGCAAAAACCCAAATAAATGAGGAAAATTTAGTAAAATTACTTAGCTCGATCGTTCAAGGTCGCGCATTCAAAGTCGATCGCGGAAGTTAAAATAAAAAACTGGAGAAAGTAAAAATGGTAAAAGATAAAAGCGTAGCAGTTGTGTTAGCTTTCTTTGTAGGAGGTTTCGGTGTTCACAAATTTTATTTGGGCAATAACTTAGCAGGGGTATTATACTTGCTATTTTCTTGGACATTAATTCCGTCAGTGATCGCATTTTTCGATTTTATCGGCCTGCTGCTGATGTCGGAACAAGCTTTTCAGGTTCAGTACAATGGTGGCACGTTGCCGTCGGGGTATGCCCTCAGAGCGGCAAAAGATGTAACCGGGGCGATCGGCGAATTGAAAAAACTTTACGATATGGGCGCAATTACGGCCGAAGAATATGAAGAAAAACGCCAAAAACTGCTGCGAGAATTGTAATTAAGAAGGAAGTTCGGCAACGGATTATGTAACGGATGTAACGGATGTAACGGATGTCAGGAAGAAGCAAGTTCGGCAACGGATTATGTAACGGATGTAACGGATGTAACGGATGTCAGGAAGAAGCAAGTTCGGCAACGGATGTAACGGATGTAACGGATGTCAGGAAGAAGGCAGAAGGAAGAAGAAAGCTCACTTTAAAAAAGTGGGATTGAAATAAGTAAGTGTGAGAGCACAACTATTTAAGGATAAAATTAAAGTGTCTCAAGATTTATACTGGCTGCGTCAAACTCCAAACTGGGTGTGGTATTCTTTTATTCCCTACTTCGGCGGATTGGCGATCGCCTATGCAGGCCAAAAGTCAAATATTCGCAGTTGGATGGGATGGGGTGTTGCCATTACTTTAGCAGCACTAGCGGTATCTTCTTCAACTAATTTGGGTACGATCGTTTGGATTGCTCAAATTGTCACTGCTTTTAGTTTGAAAAAGCGCTATCTGATCAAAACTGCACCCAGAGGTTTACTGGTTCCTGCAAGTCCGACGAATGCCGAAGAACTGGCAAACGTGCGCGGCAAAATAGATATTAATGAGTGTACCAAAGACGATATGGTCAGAATCTTGGGTTTGCCGATCGTCTACGCCAACGATATTGAATCTCTGCAAAACGAAGGCTACATTTTTACCCACGCCGAAGAGTTATCAGAAATAGCCGGAGTTCCCGAAAGTCACGTTCGACGCATCGCCCCGATGATTTGCTTCAGCTACAATTATCAAAAAGAATTGCAGTTTACTTGGAAACGGTTAAATATTCTTTCGCCGGAAGAGTTAATCGCCAGCGGTTTAGATAGATATGTTGCGGAAAAAATAGTTAGAGAAAGGCAGAGAAAAGGCGCTTACAAATCAGTTGTCGAAGTAAAGCGGCGGACGGGACTGCCTTTTGATTCCTATCGCCATATTTGTTAATTTGCATATGATTCAAGGGTAGTATGGCAAAAAACTCGATCGCCTCCTGGTAATTGACATTAAATGCACCTGCTGGCAAAAATCTCCCCCAGCAGGCGGGCAAGCGCGAAATTATAAAAAAAAGTATTTATAGCAATCCTAAGTGATTTTCTAGATATGTAAAATCTGAAAGTCTTGCTATATAAGAAGTCTAGGAAGACAAGAAGGCGTGGTGTTGTGAGACTCAGATCGGATTGCTATATCAAAAAACTGGGTTTAAAACCCCGTCCTTCTAGGACGACTTTTATGTAAACTTTTGTTGTACCACCTCTTACTTTGTGCCAGATGATGTAGCATAAGGTGGGAGGTAAAACAATGCTAGTCTTCGAGTTAAAAGCTTACGGAAAATCAAGCCAGTTCACGGCAGTAGACGAAGCAATTCGCACTGCCCAGTTTGTTCGCAATAGTTGTTTACGCTATTGGATCGACAACAAAAAAGTGAACAAGTACGATTTGAACAAATACTGTGCGGTATTGGCAGCATCGTTTCCGTTTGCTGATGAACTCAATTCGCAGGCTAGGCAAGCTAGCGCCGAACGTGCTTGGTCTGCTATCTCCCGATTCTACGACAACTGTAAAAAAGGAACTCCCGGCAAAAAAGGGTATCCAAAATTCCAGAAAGACTGTCGTTCTGTCGAGTATAAATCGACTGGCTGGAAACTTGCAGACGACAGGAAATCGATTAAATTTAGCGACAAAAAAGGAATTGGCAAGCTCAAGCTAAAAGGTACACGCGATCTGCACTTCTACCAAATCAACCAAATTAAACGGGTTCGATTAGTAAAACGTGCAGACGGTGTATACGTCCAATTCTGTATCGATGTCGATAGAAAGGAAAACACGGAGCCCTCTGGCAATACCATCGGACTAGACGTTGGGTTGAAAGAATATTACACCGATTCAAACGGAGTTACGGTGGAAAATCCTAGATTCCTGAGAAAAGGTGAGAAAGTTCTCAAGCGTTGTCAGCGTCGCGTATCCAGAAAAACTAAAGGTTCCAAAAATAGAGGCAAAGCTAGACAGATTTTAGGTAAGCAGCATCTCAAAATAAGTAGACAACGCAAAGATCATGCAATAAAACTTGCACGGTGCGTAGTGAGCGTCAAGCGACTTGATAGCCTACGAAGATTTGAGAATCAAGAATATGGTGCAAAATCATTGCTTAGCTAAGTCTATTAACGACGCATCTTGGTATCAGTTCCGCATCTGGCTTGAATATTTTGGAAAAGTATTTGAGCGGGTAACGGTTGCGGTAAATCCGCAATATACCAGCCAAGAATGCTCTAACTGCGGAGAAGTTGTTAAGAAAACGCTGTCCACAAGAACGCACGTCTGCAAGTGCGGGTGTACCTTGGATAGAGATTTCAATGCAGCCAAAAACATCCTAAGTCGAGGATTGGGTACGGTAGGGCATACCGGAACCTTTGCACTTGATGCAAGTAACGCTTTGGGAGAATCAATCTCTACTTTGGCTGGAGAAATCCTGTCTCAGCAAATTGACTCGTAGATCAAAGAATCTCTGTGGCTTTAGCCCGGAGAGTGTCAATGAAATGCAAAACGACACAATAGTAGCAGTACCGCTAACATCACATTATGTCTGACTCTCCTCCATCCCAAATCTCCCCAGAAGCTGCACCGGAAAGTGTTGCTACCGAAAACCGCAGTGCCAAAACTAGGCAACTGTTGGGCATGAAAGGGGCAGCTAGCGGGGAAACTTCCATCTGGAAGATTCGCTTGCAATTGATGAAACCGATTACCTGGATTCCCTTAATTTGGGGCGTGGTGTGCGGGGCGGCGTCTTCTGGAAACTATGTGTGGAACCTAGAGAATTTCTTGATCGCAGCCGCTTGTATGTTGATGTCAGGGCCGTTGTTGACCGGGTACACTCAAACTTTGAACGATTTTTACGATCGCGACATCGACGCCATTAACGAGCCCTACCGTCCGATTCCCTCCGGTATCATCTCGATTCCCCAAGTAGTAACGCAAATTTTGGTATTATTAGCCGCTGGTATTGGGGTGGCTTATGCTCTAGACTTGTGGGCGGGTCATGAATTCCCGATAATGACTGTTTTGACTCTCGGCGGCGCGTTTCTAGCTTATATCTACTCTGCGCCCCCGCTGAAACTCAAGCAGAATGGCTGGTTGGGAAATTATGCCTTGGGTGCTAGCTATATTGCCCTGCCTTGGTGGGCGGGTCAAGCTTTGTTTGGTACACTAGATCCCACGATTATGATCTTGACCCTGTTTTACAGTTTGGCTGGGCTGGGGATTGCGATCGTCAACGATTTCAAAAGTGTTGAGGGCGATCGGCAATTAGGGTTAAAATCTTTGCCAGTGATGTTTGGCATCAGCACCGCAGCTTGGATTTGCGTGTTGATGATCGACATCTTTCAAGCTGGGATTGCAGGCTACCTGATCAGCATCCACCAAAACCTTTACGCTGTCATTCTGCTGCTGCTGATAATTCCCCAAATTACTTTTCAGGATATGTACTTTTTGCGTAATCCCCTGGAAAATGATGTTAAATATCAGGCAAGTGCTCAGCCTTTCCTGGTTTTGGGTATGCTGGTAGCAGCCTTGGCACTGGGTCATGCGAGTTAAGCAGAGTTTTGAGGTTTGAGTTAAAAAATTTTGAATTCAAAAAATATAATTCACTTCTCAAAAAAATACCAAACTCTGCAGCGTTAAGAAAAGTTTTGAATTTTGAGTTGTGAATTAAAAACTTTTTAATTCAAAAAATCTAATTCAAGGCAGCGTGTTATTCAAGAAAAAATGTCGAATTAAAAATTAAGAATTTAAGAAAGCTAGCTTTTTAAATTTTTAATTTTTAATCGGACTTGATGAGGTTTGAAGGTCTGAACGTGGCAGAATTTTTCTCAAATATCAAAGATACATTGAGCAAAGTCACTAACGCAATAAGCGGTAATTCCGATCGAGAACCGCCGAAGCCTGCGAAGGGCAATAAGCTCAACTCGCCGGAATCGGAGGCGGAATTTTATACAGGGACAACGGCCCAAAGATCGGAGTATGTGGTATCAGAAGATGCTGCACCTCTAGAAGAGTCTGAATTAGAATCAGAATATTTAGAATCAGAATATTTAGAACCAGAATACGCTCGATATCCAATAGTCAACCGCAGGTGGGAAGGGTTGAGGCGCTTAATCGCTTGGTTGGAAATTGAACCTCAAGTTACCAGCTTGCAAACCAAGGGAAAAGAATTGTTGCGGCCGGGATTAAGTTTGCTGGAAACTAAATCACCCAAAAAATCGGATAGTAGCCAATTGCGGGAAAATAGCGCACCGCAGAACACCGAACTGCAGAGACATACGGAACTACAGGAAATTAGCGCACCGCAGGAAAATAGCGCACCGCAGGAAAATCCTAAAAAACGGATCTCCCGTCGCCCTAGATTTTGGATAAGTTTAGGTGTGGCCAGTATAGGCGGGGGCGCTTTAATCTACGGTTTATGGATTTTGTACACCTTAGACAAAGGTTTGCCGGATGTTAACGATTTGTCGGCCTTTAACCGCGACGGGACACTGACAATTAAGGCGGCAGATAAGACGATTTTGTTGCAGTCGGGGCCTGCAACTAGAGATAAACTGAAACTTCAAGAAATTCCCGAACTGTTGGTTAAAGCTTTTATTGCCATAGAAGACCGCCGTTTTTACCAACATCGCGGGGTGGATTATCAAGGTATTGTGCGATCGATAGTTTCTAATTTGATAGCAAGAGATTTAGTGCAGGGCGGCAGTACAATTACCCAACAATTGGCTCGCGTTGTTTTTCTCAATCAGGAAAGAAGTATTAGGCGGAAGGTTCGGGAAGCTCTTTTAGCTCAGAAAATAGAGCGGGAGTTGAGTAAAGAGCAAGTTTTAGAAAGATATTTAAATCTGGTTTATTTGGGTTCGGATGCCTACGGAGTGGCAGATGCAGCTTTGGTTTTCTTTAGCAAAACTGTCGATAAATTAACTTTGGCAGAGATGGCAACTTTGGCGGGTTTGCCGCCGGCACCGAGCGAATATTCGCCTTTGGTTAATCCCGATATTGCTAAGAAACGGCGCAATCTTGTGCTGCAACAAATGCAGGAAGCAAAGGTAATTACAGAGGCTCAGGCGAAGGAGGCGATGGCGGAACCTATCGCCGTTAAACCAAGTCCGCCGAAGCGATTTAAAGTAGTCGCACCTTATTTTGCTAGTTACATTCGGAAGGAATTGCCGCGCTATGTTTCTCAGGATGCTTTGGAAGCTGGCGGTTTGACTGTCGAGACGACGGTGGATTTGAAGTGGCAGAAAATAGCGGAAGAGGTGGTTAAAAATGCGATCGAAGTTGATGGCCGCCGTCAGGGTTTTGAACAGGCCGCTTTAGTTTCTATGGACACTAAGACTGGGGAAGTTAAGGCGCTGGTAGGAGGTGGAAATTTTAAGGAAAGTCAGTTTAACCGTGCTACGCAGGCTTTGCGGCAGCCCGGATCGACGTTTAAAGGGTTGGTTTACGCAGCAGCGATGGCGGCTGGTTTTTCTCCCTATGACAGTTACGAAGACGAACCAATTATTATCGACGGCTATCAACCGAATAATTATGGCAAAAAATTTAGCGGTTGGCGATCGATCTCTGATGCTTTGACGAGTTCGGTGAATGTCGTAGCTGTGAAGGTGTTGATGGATGTGGGGTTTGAACCGGCGATAAAATTAGCCAACGATATGGGGATTAAGTCGAAATTGAGTCCGATTTATTCCTTGGCTTTGGGTTCTTCGGAGGTGAATTTGCTGGAGTTAACCAATGCTTACGGTACTTTAGCCGCGCAAGGGAATTTTATTGAAGCCCACGGAATTAAGCGGGTGATTAATCAGCGGGGAGATGTGATTTATCAGGCGAATTTTAAACCGAAGCGGGTTTTGGATAAGGATAGTGCTGCGATTACTACTTGGATGTTGGAGGGTGTGGTGCAAGACGGTACGGGGGGGCCTGCGGCTTTAAACGATCGCGCTGTAGCCGGCAAAACCGGTACTTCGGAAAATGTCAGGGATTTGTGGTTTATTGGTTACATTCCACAGGTGGTGACTGGGGTTTGGCTAGGGAATGATGACAATTATCCCACCTGGGGAACTAGCGGTACGGCGGCGTATAATTGGCGCGATTTTATGAGTCAAGCTGTTAAGGGAATGCCGGTTGAGAAGTTTCCGAAGTTGCCGGAGTTGGAGGGCCGCAAACGCAGTATTAAGCCCAAACCGGTGGAGCCTAAGAGGATTATTCGGGGGATGATTGTGAATGAGGATGGTGCGATCGTACCGTACAATCCTAATCCTGAACCGAAGTATTACCCACCGCAAGAGCCGGCTTATCAAGAACCTGCTTATCAAGAGCCAGCTTATCAAGAGCCGGCTTATCAAGAGCCAGCTTATCAAGAACCGGCTTATTAAACTATCGGTTTGGATTGACACTCCCTGGCCTGAAGGCACAGGGATTCTTGGATCAATCAGTCGAACTTGTCTCTGTTTTGCTACCACCAACGAGTAGAGATCGGTCTGTCCCCAAGCGTTAATTTCGGTGTGCCCCACCGTATTTAAGTTGACACCTGCCTGCTTCAACCCTTTAGCCAAAATGTTTTTTCCAGCGTTGTGGTCGCGATCTAATGTTGTACCACAACCGCAAATGTGAGTTCGGGTTGACAGCATTTTTTTGACTAAATTGCCACAATTTGAACACGCCTGGGATGTGTATTGAGGTGGAACAGCAATTACCGTTTTACTGTACACTTTTCCAAAGTATTCTAACCATTGAGCAAATTGTGACCACGCTGCATCGCTAATTGATTTGGCAAGCTTACGGTTTTTAACCATATTCTTAACCTGAAGGTCTTCGTAGGCTACAAAATCGTTAGATTTTACCGCGCCGGGCGTCGTCTTAATGGCGAAGTCTTTGCGCTGTCTACTCACCTTCAGGTGTTTTCTTCCTAACTTGTTAATCGCTTTTTTTCGATTCTTGGAACCTTTTTTCTTTATAGAGACGCGCTTTTGCAATCTCTTTAAAGCTTTTTCACTTTTCTTGAGATAGCGTGGGTTGGCGACTGTTTTGCCATCGCTGTCGGTATAAAAATGGTTCAATCCCACGTCTATTCCAATGGCTTTACCAGTCGGAACAATTTCCTCTTTGCGTTCCACGTTGATGCAAAATTGGGCGTAGTATCCGTCAGCACGACGCACAATCCTGATTCGCTTAATCTCATCGGGCGCGTAGAAATGCAAGTCCCGGCTACCGATTAATTTGAACTTTCCAGCAGCAAAGCCGTCCTTAAATGTTAGGCATCTTTTGTCGGCAGAAAGCGCCCAACCTGATTGCTTGTATTCAAGTGAGCGAGTATATTTTTTGAACTGCGGATAGCCCTTTTTTCCTGGTTTTTTAGCCTTGCAATTAGCGAAAAAACGTTGGATAGCAAAAATTGCCCGCTCCGCCGAAGCTTGACGTGCCGTTGAGTTAAGTTTGCCTGCCCATTCAAACTCTTTTGCCATTACGGCGCATTGCTTGTACAGATCGACCAGCTTAATTCCTTGATTTTCTGTCCAGTATCTAAGAGTTTTGTTGCGAACAAATTGAGCTGTTCTGATCATCTCGTCGATGATCCGATATTGCTCCGCTTTGCCTTTTAATTTAAACTCTAATACTATCATGGGAATAGTTTATCATCCTTGCAAACACGTTCACCTGCGAAATGTGTGTATTTCACAATTATTTACAAACTGTAGAAATTAAAGCCGTCCTATAAGGACGGGGCTTTCAACCCAGTTTCTTGGTAAGGACTTTACTCGTTTTTCAATTGCTTTAGCCTCACCATAAAAAAGCCGTCCATGTGATGTCTGTGCGGCCACACTTTCACCCATCCTTCGGGTGAGGGCTGTACGGGTAAATCAATTGTTGGCGGTTCTATTTGCCAGTGAGGATTGTTGTCTAAGAACGATCGAATAACTGTTTCATTTTCCAAGGGATGAATTGTGCAAGTTGCATAAACTAATACGCCGCCGGACTTGACAAATGTCGCTGCATTTGCTAGCAATTCCGATTGCAGTTGAGATTGTTGTTGAATGTTTTCCGGCGTGTGATGCCAGCGGGCGTCGGCGCGGCGGTGGAGGGTTCCCAGGCCAGAACAAGGTGCGTCTAGTAAAACTCTGTCTGCGAGATTAACAAACTCTGGGAAATGGCGGCTGTCTCCGGTATGAATTTTAATAGATTTCATCTGGAGTCTGTCTGCATTTTCTTTAAGTTTTTTGAGTCTGCTGGCGGTTTTGTCGCAAGCATAAATTGTGCCTTCATCCTGCATTAATTCGGCGCTGTGGGTGGTTTTTCCCCCCGGCGCGGCGCAGGCGTCGATAATGGTTTCCCCTGGCTGGGGCGCTAGTAAATGGGTGACTAATTGAGCGCTGCTGTCTTGGATTGTCCACCAACCTTCGCTGTATCCGGGGAGGTTTTGAATTGCGCCGATGCTGCCATTTAGTCTTAATGCTTGTGGCAAGTGTGGGATTCTGCTAGTTGAGATGTTGTGGGATTTGAAGGCGGTTTCAATTTGGGCGATCGAGCTTTTTAAGGGATTGATTCTCAGGTCAATTGTGGGGGATTGGTTGAACCATTCACAGAGTTGTTCGGTTTCGGTTTCGCCTATTTGTTCGATCCACAATTTTACCAACCATTCGGGGAAGCTGTGCAGAATTCCTAGGTGTTCAACGGTTGATTTATAATTCGTAACTGTTAATGGGTTTAAGTTGTTATCTGTTAAACGGATGTACTGGCGCAACAAACCGTTGACAAAACTGCTGAGTCCTGAAAATCCGTTTTCTTTTGCTAGTTGAACGGTGGTGTTGACGGCGGCGGAGGGGGGAATCTGGTTGAGATATTCGAGTTGATATAAACCTAAATGTAAGATGGTGCGGAGTTCTGGCGGTTGTTGGGAGGATTTCTTTGTTGCTAGTTTGTCGATGATGAAGTCGATCGATCGCATTCTCCTGACGCTACCGTAAACTAATTCTGTCACTAAACGCCGATCGAGGTCGTTGAGTTGAGAATTGCTGAAAGCGCGATCGAGTGCGGCATCTGCGAATGCACCGCGACGGTGGACTTCGCGGAGTGCGAGAAAGGCTATTTGGCGGGGATTTTGCATGGCGGCTTGCTAATAGGTCAAGTTATTATAGGTTGTTTGAGGATTGAAAATAAAAAATAGAAATCACGGCGATTGAAATCGCATCTATACAAACAAAGATAAGACGGCGATTGAAATCGCGCCTATACAAACGATGTCCGCCTCTGTGGACGGAAGAAAATAACCCGGTTTTAACCGCCCGGTCTTTTTTGTTCAAATTTCGTCGGGATTGATGCCCATTTCTCGCAATTTCTCGGATAGGCGATCGGCTTTTTGCTGTGCTAACTCTTTATCTTGCCGTTCTTGTTCCATTTGTTGCTGTGCTGATTCCTGTTGTCTTGACAACTCCACATAAGACAAAAACTTCTGTCCATCAGGCCGATAAATTTCCAAGTCTCCCGATGCAGTTTCAAAACGTGTCTGCAAACGCGGACTTACCCAACCCTCCATTAATTCAATATAGTTGAGTTTTCCATCAGAACGCAGCCAACCAATTAATTCATTATCCTCTGGACTGTAGACATAATATTCTTCGACTCCATAATCCTGGTAGAAATTAAACAGCTTAAACAGTGCTCCGATTCGATTTCCAGGCGAGAGGATTTCAAAGACAACTTGCGGGGCGATATTATCTTCAAGCCACTGTTGGTAGGAACCTCTGTAACCTTTCGGCCTGCCAAACACTACCATCGTATCAGGTGCTTGGCGAGTTTTGTTATCTCCTTCCACGGGATACCACAGCAAATCACCTGCTACAAAGACATTTTCGTTGTCTTTGTATAAGGCATCTATTCCGCCTTGAATGGTGACAATTAGTTCAAACTGTTTGGTATTGTCTGACATGGGTTTGCCGTCGCTGTCTGGGTAGATGATTTCTGCTGAGGTTTTAGTTGGAATTGTTGCGGTCATGGGGATGACTCCATTGCTAGTAGCATCAATTTCTATTTTATACCTATTTTATAGGACTTACGCAGGGGGCCAGAAACCGGGTTTTTCACGAAAAGACTTCGTTGCAATCGGCAGATTAGGTAAAAAACCCGGTTTCTTTGTCGGAGTGCGTAAGTCCTGTTTTACTTATTCTGGTTTGGTTGACACCAACGGTTCTAATAAATTGCGTTCTTCTATGGGAAGTTCTAGCAAAACTCGTCTATCGCCCTTTGTTTCCTTATAGCGGACAGCCGCATTCAGCAGGCGGATGGGAATTTGGAATTGTTCGTACTTGCTGGTTAGTTCTTGCCACAATTCTAACCAAGTGCGTGCGGCTTTGTCGCTTACCATTTCTGACATTAGCGCGGGGATGTTTCGCACAATTCCCTGTCCTAAGATTGATAGATATTCGTATTTTTTGTAAACTGCAATCAGGCTGGCGATGCGAGGTTTCCATATCGCTAGATCGTTGTTGTCGAAGAGGTTGTTGATAATTACCTCAGTATGTTCGCTGCTGGCATCATCGTCTGATTCAATACATTGGAATGCGTCATCTAAGGCAGCGATGCCTTCATCCCAATGATTCAATCCAAGAATAGCAATAACGACGTTGAAGAAGACAGATGAAGATGGATTGCCAAGTTCGATCACTCTATTTAAAGATGCTAAAGCTTCATCGTAGCGTTTGATTCTGTTGAGTAGCTCGCCTCGTAGAGCCCAAAAGAAGAGATTGTCGTACTCAAGCTCGATCGCTCTATCTAAGGATGCTAAAGCTTCATCGTAGCGTTTTAATCTGTTGAGTAGATCGCCTCGTATAAACCAAACAAGCCGATCGTCGCACTCAAGTTCAATCGCTCGATCATAAGATGTTAATGCTTCATTATAGCGTTTAAGATTGTTGAGTACATTGCCTCGGTGAGCCCAAGCCCCAGCATCATTAGTATCACTTTCGAGCGCCAGATCGTAAGCTGCTAAAGCTTCTTCATAACGTTTTAGGTTATTAAGTACATAGCCTCGGTTAGCCCAAGCTGGCTGATAATTGACATCAAGTTCCGTCGCTCGCTCGTAAGATTCTAATGCTTCATCATAGCGTTTTAGATTATAAAGTACATTGCCTCGTAAAGTCCAAATATCCAGATCGTTGGGATCGAGTTCGATCGCCATATCAAATGATACTAAAGCTTCTTCATAGCGTTTGAGCTGGTTGAGTACATTGCCTCGTAAAAACCAAATATACTGAATATTACGATCGGGTTCGAGCACTTGATCGTAAGCTCCTAAAGCTTCTTCATAGCGTTTGAGCTGGTTGAGTACATTGCCTCGTAAAAAACAAATATACTGACTATTGTCATTAAATTCGAGCGCCCGATCGAAAGATGCTAAAGCTTCTTCATAACGTTTGAGAGCATTTAGTACATAGCCTCGTACAACCCAAATCTTCTGAGAATTTGCATCCAGTTCGATCGCCCGATTAAAGGATTCTAAGGCTTTTTCATAGTGTTTGAGGTTGTTGAGTAGATAACCTCGCTTAGCCCAATGCCACGGATCATACTCGTCAAGTTCGATCGCCCTATCGTAGGATACTAAGGCTTCATCATAGCGTTTGAGGTTGTCGAGTACATCGCCTCGATTTGCCCAAGCCCTCGCATAATTGGAGTCACTTTCAATAGCTTTGTCTAAACATTCCAAAGCTTCTTCGTAGCGTTTAAGCCTATTTAAGCAGCGTCCCTTTTGTACCCAATCCTTTGCCTCACCCCGACTTGCTACCAATTTTTCCGCATATGCTAAAGCCGAAACATAGTCTTTCTGTTCCATACAATATTCAATTTGATCAAAATAAGCCTTCAGACGCGGGTCTTCCTCATTTCTCTCAGTAGCCTCAAGCGCCCGCGTATAATATTCTCGTTCCATCACAGCATCAGGTGGAATCGGTTTCAAACCTTGCCAATACAGAAAATGACTTTCTTTCTCCGCCATATCAACATCCGCCATCCTCAATCCCAATCGCTGCTGCAATTCTTTCCGCGTATAGCAAAGCCGAATGAAATCCACAATTAATCGAATCGGTTGATTTCGCTGCTTCTTTACCTCCAGACAAAAACGCATCAATGGTTCCCGCAATTCATACCACGATTCCCGTCCTATCTCCTCAGTTTTTACATAACCCTTATCTCGCAAATCTTTAAGTTGGCTAGATACAGTTCGCTGCTCAATAAAACAGCGTTTAGCAATTTGTTTTACTGGGGCGGCACCACCTCGATCGCACAAAAAGTCAACAATTTTTCGCTGCTGATTTGATAGATATTTCATCCGATCCTGATAGTAGGGCGTGAGGCTATCCAGCATTTCCATGAACGGTTCTACCAATTTATCTAGCGATTCAGGAGTCATCAGAAAAGCTGAAAAAACAATGTAGACGCGAGGACTGCCACCAGAAAGGTAATGCACAACTTTAATGCGATCGCGCCCTGTTGGACTTTGAATAAAAGATGCTAAATCATTATTTCCTTCTAAGGTGGCAATATGATTTAATAAAGCTACAGCATCATCGAGATTAAACTCATCTAATTCATGTAAATCAAAAAAATCATAAAAAGGATTATTAGAGAGTTTGACTCCATCAAACAAGCTTTGTGATGTTGCCAAAATAGTCAAAAAAGAATAATTTTGAATGTACGCCCTCAACTGCTTCTGCCCAAAATCCCCCAAGCCGCTAAACACGTCCTCTAAATTTTCGACAATCAACAACAGCACCCGCTTGCCAACAAAGTCTCTCAGCAATTCTGCGGCCTTAAATTCAGCTTGCTCCGGCGACAAATCATAAAGCTTTTCAACATCATTATGTAACTCAGCTTCATATTCTTCCTCATATTCTTTAGCAATTGCCCGGAATACTCCCCGCAATAAATCCAAAAAAGACGCAATCCCCCATTCTTCTTCCTGCAGCCACGCAATTAGCAATTTATCCCGCAAATCTTCCATGTTGTATACGCGGTGATAAATCAGGGAAACCAAGTGCGTTTTGCCAATGCCGCGCGGCCCTATTAGTAGTTGAAAATGCTTGTTATCTGTTAGGGCGCTCACCCGAATTAGCTCTACTAAACGTTCTGCCAGTGCGTGACGCTGTACTAAGATAGCTTCCAGGGTTTCTGGGGTCATCAAGCTAGGAGTAAATCGAGAGATAAATGTATTTTTCATAATATATATTGGGTTTAACTGGTTCCCCCGCTGTGCCTGGGAACCGATATCTAGAGGCTCTGCCTCGTCGGTTGCGGAGGAAAACAGGAGGCAGAGCCTCCGGATCAGCGTCCCCAGGCTGAGCCGGGAAGGAGAAAATGCTTGTTAGACAAGGCTTGTAGAAGTTATACGTCTAATTTACCATAGCTTTCCAAAAAATACGTCAAAACAGTTGTATATTTTTTAAAGCAGTGTTAGACTGCCCTTAACAAGCAAACAAGCGCCCCTAGCTGTAACTAGAGACGCTTTCGATCGCTTATCAGTTTTTGGGAGCCACTGGGTGCAACCAGTAGGACTCTCATGTTGTTTATGGTCTATATAGACCGAGGATTTCTCATGACTAATTATAACAGCGAACAGCTCAATCTGTTCACCCAGCCGATCGCAGTTTCGGTGGAAATGGGCTGCACTGTTGAACGTGCCGCCGAATTAGTAAAATGCTCAAAAAGCTCAATCTACTTCCCGCTAAGGCAAAATAAGCCGTATTTGCGGGAGGTTCCCACAGGTACATGGCAAGTTTACTCTACAGGCAAAAAAGATAGATCAATTCTTGTGAATGTTGCCTTCATTTATTCTCCAAAAGATAAGAATTGGAGACTTGCTTGAGCTCAAATCTCAAGGCTGCGTTAGTCCAAAGCTTAACGCAGCCTTCTGCCTCTTCGGTTGCTGAGGAAAACAGCAAGCAGAGCCTCCCAATCTGCGTCCCCAGGCAGAGCCGGGGAACAAAAAAAAATATAAAAAATCTTCTTTAAGACTTGTTACAATACACAAAACTTCATACTTTCCCCAACACTGGATGACCTTTTTCAACGCCTCCGAACCCCTAATCCGCTGCAAACAGGAACATCTCGACGTACAAGACATCGAAGGCCTGTTGCAACTCCGCTGGAAAATTGGAAATATTACTCTTTTCTCAGGATTTTATACCCGCATCGACCAAACTTTTCTGCTTTGGGGTTTGGTGACAGGGGGGATTTTTTTTACGGCTCAGTTTGTCCCCATCAGTTGGAGCTTTCAGGCGATTCTGTGGTCAAGTTTGACTTTAGTTGGCACTGCGGTAATGGCTGTTTTGACTTTGTTTTGGGTAAGAGTCGAGCGTGTTAGCTGGATTCTTTACTCTTGGGCGATTTTGATGATAACTGGTTTGGTTTTGACCGATTGCAGTATTTTTGCCGGTTGGGCAGGTTTGTTGCTGCACCTTTGCGATTTGTGGTTGGGGTTGAGCGCGATCGGCTATTTGTTGACGGGACTCGGTTTGCGATCGCGCACTTTTCTCCTGATCGGACTAACTCATTTATTTAGCATCCCTCTATTAACTTTTGTTGCACCTTGGCAATATCTAACCACAGGAATAATTATGGCTGGCTGTTTGTTGTTATTGTCCGAATTGCAGTGGGATATGCGATCGCCGATCGACAATAGTTTGCTAAGCGCAGAACAGAAAGAATTTAACAAAATTCAACAGCAACTGCGACAGAGTGGCGCGATGGTATCCAAATAAATCACAAATGTAAAGAATTCTGTAGCACTGCTGACACTTTCCACAAATCGTACACAATAGTAAAGATACAGCATAAATAAAAAACAAACTTTAACCAGAACAGGTGTTTTGCTGTTTTACCTGTGAATCGCCAACTTTAGGGGAACGGTGTCCGGGAGGCGACTGGCTAACAATGCTGTACTTGCAACCATAAAAGTTAATTCCGGTTGAGAGTAGTTGTTAAAACAAAAAAAGTGGTGCAGGGTTTTTACCGTTTCCCCTGCTTCGCAGTCTCTGAGGAGAGGCTAAACCCTCTACTAGAACAGCCCGACGAGATTGACACAAGTTTTGACAGTTGCTCATACCGATTTTTAAGTTCAGTGTTTAAGAAAATTGAGGAAATGCTCGCTGACGAGCATTGCAGGACTTAGGATTAAATAAGTCCTGCTTTAGTTTGGGAAATTTAAGTTCTGTTTTACTCTGACGTGCGTTTTCGCAATATTTCCCTTACTTCCATTAAAATCTGGCCCAACATATTTTTGCCGCTGCCATCTTTACCGCAACCCCAATAGTAATCAACAGGGGAATTTTCGACTATTTCCTCCTCCGCAGTAGCGAGTAAAATTTCTCTAATTTCGGCATGAGTTTCAAATTTTCGGAGTACGGCTTTTCTCATGATATCATCTTTTACTTTTTCCCAATCTTTGCGGAGGGGACGAGAGCGATCGCGCCCCATTTTTGCGGCATCTTTCGGTGTTTTTGCTTGGCGAATTTGGTCACAATGAGCCGTTTTGGGAAACTTTTGTGCTTGAAAATAATGTTCGGTAGTTGCCCAATATTCTCCGTCTAACTCGAATCCATGACTGGAAAAATTAGAAAAACAGCCGTATTCGCTGCCAGTGGTGTAGAAGTAGATAGTCATAATGTCGGCGATTTCAATTTCGTTAAGAATCTTGGTTTATCGTCAGCTTTACCTCTCTTGATTTTCCACTATCTTCAACCGCAAATCAATATTTTCCAGATAGGAACCGATGTAAGACAGCAGGGCGTAGATGAATACTATCACCCCTACCATTTCCAAAATTTCCTCAACAGAAGCCATCAAACCGTATATCAAGTTTCGCTGACCTACTGCATCTGCATAATAGCCGCAAACCATTTCCATGCCAAGTGCTCCACCGACATATATACTGCCTGCTAGTAAGAAAAAGTTCCTTGTTTTCCGGGGTAGGTGCCGGAGAAACTTGAGATAAGTCAGCCCAGTAACCCCAACAAAAATCGCCCCCGGAATTACCCAAATGAAGTAAAAAATTCCCCCTAAATCCAGTGCTTTTCGCAAGTCGTTAATAATTAATATTTCGTGCAGACTCAAGATTTCATCTAAACAAAAAAATACAAACATGAACCCCAGGGCTTTCCAGTGCCCAAAATAGCGATCGCCCTCTTTCTTCTTAGCACTAGCAATAATACCTAGCAAAATCCCGCAAAACAGCAAAGTAAATGACGAGTACCACGAAGGATAATTTATTTCTCTGTCTAAGTTAAACAAACTAATCCAGCGTTCTTGATAGTTAAAACCGTAACGCAGAACTTGTACGATGCAACCAGCAACAGCAAAGAAGAGCACCCAAATGCTGAGAGAGAAAGCAACTCTCTTCGGCGAAACAGAAATCAGGAATTTCATCAAGTTTTTGATAAACTAGAACAAGCAAAATCAAACTATAAAGTAAAAAGTTACAAATCGCAAGAGCGGCGCAATCCGCCACCTCGGATTTTTATCTACAAAAAATCACCAATCCCTGACAATGCACGTTCAAATTGAAACTTTCACTGTCCGCAAGCGGTTTGCCCTTACCATCAGCCGCGGGACAACAGCCCAAAGTACCAATTTATGGGTGAAGCTAGAACACGAAGGCATCGAAGGCTGGGGAGAAGCTTCGCCGTTTTCCACAGGTTCTCGGCCCCAAACTACCGAAATTCTGCTAGCCGCATTGCAGGAAGTTGCACCGCTGCTAGAAAAGTTTACTCCGTTCGATCGCCAAAAAATCGAACAAGTATTAACAGAGGTCAACTTACCCTCAGCCGCCCGCGCCGGCATCGACATGGCAATGCACGACTGGTTGGGCAAAAAAGCAGGCTTGCCGCTGTGGAAAATGTGGGGATTAGATCGATCGCGCATCGTCCCCACCTCCGTCACAATCGGCATTAACTCCCCGTCTGGTGCAAGAGAAAGAGTGCGCGATTGGTTTGGTAAAGATGCGACTGATCCAGCAAGCATCAAATACCGCGCCGTTAAGATTAAATTAGGCAATCCCGAAGGAATCGAAGCCGACAAAGCTATGTTAACAGCAGTGCTAGACGAAGCACCAGCTAACCTTAAAATCAGTGTAGATGCTAACGGCGGTTGGAGTTTGACCAGCGCGATCGAAATGTGTCGCTGGCTGGAAAAATACCAGATAAATTATGTCGAACAGCCGCTTTCACCAGTCGCCGATATGGATGAATTCTCAGAACTGTACCGTCAATCGCCATTGCCAATTTTTGCTGATGAAAGTTGCTTTAACAGTTCGGATATACCCAAGTTAGCGCACTGCGTCCACGGCATCAATATCAAAATGATGAAGTCAGGCGGCTTGACCGAAGCAATGCGGATGATTCACACAGCAAAAGCCTGCAATTTGCAAGTAATGTTCGGCTGCTATTCAGATAGCGCGATCGCAAATACAGCAGCAGCACAACTTTCACCCCTAGCTGACTATTTGGATTTGGACAGTCACTTAAATTTATTAGACGATCCTTTCACCGGTGCGATCGTCGAAAATGGGTGTTTGCTGCCAAACGGGCGATCGGGATTGGGAGTGCGACGAATTGAGATTGTAGAATAGAAGTATCGCTCAAAACAAATCTGGAGATAGTATGATACCAGTAGAATCAATAGGAGAGCAAATTAATAGAGAAGCCAAGCTTTTCTTTGAAGAACACAAGCCGCCGACTGATTTAATTTTTGATGATGGTGCAGAAATGGAAAGCAACCGCCACCGTATAGCAATGACCGTTTTAATCCGTTCCGTAGAACAAGGTTTAGCTAACCGGAACGATTTTTTTGTCGGTGGCAATATGTTTATTTATTACAGCGCTAAACAGATTCGGAATCAGGATTTCCGAGGCCCGGATTTTTTCGCTGTGTTGGGTGTTGACAGCAATCCTTCCCGACAAGGCTGGGTAGTTTGGGAAGAAAACGGACGTTACCCGGATGTCATTGTGGAACTGCTGTCGCCGTCAACGGCAAATCAGGATACAGGCAAAAAAAAGGATATTTACGAGCAGGTTTTTAGAACTCCTGATTACTTTGTTTTCGATCCTTTCGAGCCGAATTCTTTGCAAGGATGGCGTTTAGATGCCACCCTGCGTTATCAGCCGTTAGTGCCCAACGAGCGGGGTTGGCTGTGGTGCGAAACGTTAGGTTTTTGGTTGGGCACTTGGGAAGGAATTGTCGATCGAGAAACAGCGACTTGGGTGCGTTTTTTCGATGAATCTGGCAATTTAGTTTTGTTGCCGGAGGAAGCCGCTCAACAGCAAGCCGAAGCCGCTCAACAACAAGCGGAACAGGAACGCCAGCGAGCCTCGCGACTAGAGGCCAGATTGCGAGAATTGGGAGAAGATCCGAATGATCTTACCCTGAACCCAAATCACAGCTAACACCCAATCGATTTTAGATTTTAGATTTTAGATTTTAGATTGAAGTTAAAATCTAAAATCGCCCGTATCAAAAGTAAATCAATGACTAAAAACTATCCGATCAAAAATGGCAAAGTTGCTATCTTGTTCCACGAGGGAATTCTCGGTTCTTCAGGGAAAACAGGTTTAGCATTTTTGCGCTACAGCGAAGCACAAATTGTAGCAGTAATAGACCGCCAATGTGCCGGACAATCTTTACCTGAATTAACGGGCATTCCTCAACAAGTACCGATAGTTGCTTCCGTTGCAGAAGCACTGGAATTTGCGCCGGATATTCTGCTAATTGGTATCGCTCCTTCCGGCGGTGTTTTGCCGGCAGAATGGCTGCCAGAAATTAATCAAGCGGTAGCAGCAGGTTTGTCAGTTGTCAATGGTTTGCACGCGAAACTTGCACCTTTGATAACAGTTCCTTTAACCGAAAATCAATGGATTTGGGACGTGCGTCAGGAACCGAAATCTGTCGGTGCGATCGCCTCTGCTGCTGCTGCTCAATTAAGTTGTCGCCGCGTGTTAACTGTCGGCACAGATATGAGCGTTGGCAAAATGTCAACCAGTCTGGAACTCAATCGCACTTGCTTGCAGCGGGGTTTGCATTCCAAATTTTTAGCAACCGGACAAACTGGTTTAATGATCGGAAACGAAGGCATTCCTTTGGATGCAGTGCGAGTTGATTTCGCCGCTGGTGCTGTCGAACAAATGGTGATAAAATTGGGTTCTGAATGCGATATCCTGCACGTAGAAGGGCAAGGTTCGCTATTGCATCCGGGTTCGACCGCGACTCTGCCGCTGTTGCGGGGTTCGCAGCCAACTCACTTAATTTTAGCCCACCGAGCCGGACAAACTAGCATTCGCAATCACCCGCACGTATCGATTCCCAGGTTATCAAAAGTGGTTGAATTGTACGAAATGGTAGCCGCTGCTGCGGGTGCTTTTGCAGGGGGAAAAGTGAGCGCGGTCGCCATCAACACTCATCACTTAAATGAGGCAGAAGCGCTATTAGCAATAGCTGAAGTTCAAGCAGAAACGGGATTGCCTTGTACCGATCCGGTAAGGTTTGGCGCGGAGGTTTTGTGGGAGGCTATCGACAGTTGATATGCTACAATAAATTACCACTTGCAAATCGCTACAATAAACTATGATACAATCACTTCAAGCAAAAACACTGACACTGCGTGAGGTTAAAACAAAATTTAACTTGCAACTTGCAGAAGACGAGCAATTTTTTCCGGAGTGGATTGACGATTTACCAGAAATTACTGATGAAGAAAAGCGATATCTAGACAAAGTAAAAGCTGGCTACACTAACAGTGCTGAGTACCCCATGATAGAAGATACCGTAAAAATGGTGGTACTGGCTCCCTTGCTATTTTTAGCAGATTTTTACCTGACTCCCTTTCACATAGAGTCAGAAAAATCGGTGGAACTGGTTACAGTGGATGAAGATATACTTGTCAGAGGAAGCATTGATATTCTGCTTTTAATGGAATCTTTTTGGGTTGTGGCAATCGAAGCCAAGCGAGCTCAATACTCCCTTGAGGCAGGACTTCCCCAGCTACTCTTTTATATGCTGAGTAACCCCAATCCAGACAGACCAACTTTTGGGCTTCTGACAAATGGCAGCAACTTCAGATTTCTTAAATTGATTAAACAAGACACTCCGCAGTACGCTTTATCTTATGAGTTCGTAATCGATCGCGCTAATGACTTTTACGAGGTATTCCGCATTTTTAAACGAATTGCTGCTGTAGTTACCAACTATAACTAATGACTGAAACTTCTTTTTCCTTACCGTCTGAATGCGCCATCCGCCCAGCCTCAGCTCAAGATATCAAATCAATTAGAAGGTTAGTGTGGAGCGCCAGACTCGATCCAACTCAGTTGCGCTGGGAGCAATTCTGGGTCATCGAATGCGAGGGAAAATTGGCAGCTTGCGGACAGTTGCGGAACTTTGCGGGCGCGCAAGAATTGGGCAGTTTGGTGGTGGCGAAAGATTGGCGCGATCGAGGTTTGGGAAGCTACCTCACAAAATATTTAATTCAACAAGCTACAGAACCGCTATATTTAGAATGTTTGGGAAAGCGACTCGCATCATTTTATACTCGCTTTGGATTCGTAGAAGTTTCCGTACAAGAAGTGCCGCAGTCGCTTAAATTCAAGTTCGGTTTGTCTCAATTAGCTAAAACTTTATTCAAAATTCCTGTAACAATTATGCAGTATCCAGCAGGTTCTCTATAAGTATGACTTTTATGAATTTAAGATTCTGAATTTATGAATGGATTTTAAGTTCGACCTGTTCAATAATTGGATAACAGGGTGCGATCGACCTGCATCGATCAAAAACTCCTACCGCCTCCTGATATCTGCGTAAGTCTCGATCGCCTATTGTCTAGGCCTAAATAGGTAGGTACACCTCAATATCGCATGGGGAGGGTGGGTGAGTTGCCAAGTTTACTTGCTTATATCATAGATCCGCTTACGGGCCCCTAATGGCGCACAGGGTGTCAGAAACCGGGTTTTTAGGGGTTTGGTGCGTAAGTCACCGACTAGATATGTATGGATATTCCGGATTGGGCGATCGAGACTGCGTAAGTTCATAATTCACTGTTTGCGGTAGTCCAGTTAGCTAAATTGGCACAGCTAGCAGCCTGATATGTAGGCAAAAACCTTTGAAAAATGGTTGTTTGCGGGTGGGAGAGTGTCATGTGCCAGTACCAGACTCGGAAAGTGGACTGGCGATCGCCCCAAAGATATTGGACTCCTGGCAAATTAGTAAGTGTAAAGCAAGTGAGTCACAACCCAATCAAAACATAAAACCCAAAAATAAAACATTTTCACAGCAGCAGTAATGCGGAATCAGCCAATCTCTAATGTAGCTAACAACATCTACCCTTAAGGTAAATCCCACCAACTGCTCAACCACTAAATCCTTAATTCAATACCTCGGAATTACTGGATTTAGACTCCCCGCAACCGCTTCGCAAATCCCCTCAACATTTCAAAAATTCTTTGCCTTTTATCCTGATAGAACCACGGAAGGCAAGAACAATGAAATATCAAGGCAATCAATCAATCTTAACCGAGGAAATGCAGCCTCTCAAATAGCATAAACGACAATTACACATCCCCATATATTTTAACACAACAGGAGTAAATATCATGTTCAACGTAGTAAAAGCTTTCGGCTCGATTTTCTCTACCCAAGGATACAGCACAGCTAACAATATGCTTATCAAAAATTACGTCAACACCAATTTTAACTACTTCAACGAAGAAGCTGTCGTCGATGAATCGATTTACCCGAATCAAACAGGTCGCGTCCGCTTTCAAGGTAGCTGGTGGCCCGCACGGTGCGATCGCCAAATCACCCTCACACCGGGAGACACGGTTTATGTCATCGGCGTTGACAACATCACTCTCTTAGTTTCCCTCGCTCCCGCAGACTAAATCAGAGCATGAACAACCTGGGAATCAATTTCAACCAGGAAATGCTACTTTTCAAAGAGCCTCAAATAGGCGATTAAACTTCGATATATTTTAACACAAAAGGAGTCAACAAAATGTTTAACGTAGTAAAAGCTTTCGGTTCTATTTTTTCTCTTCACACCTACAGCACAGAAAAAAATCTCTTAATGGATAACTACATCAACACCAATTTTCACTACTTCAACGAAGAAGCAGTCGTCGATGAATCGATTTACCCGAATCAAACAGGTCGCGTCCGCTTCCAAGGTAGCTGGTGGCCCGCACGGTGCGATGGCCAAATCACCCTCACACCGGGAGACACCGTTTATGTCATCGGCGTTGACAACATCACTCTGTTAGTTTCCCTCGCTCCCGCAAACTAAACTAGAAAGTAATCTCAACCTTTTCACTGTCTGAGCCCCGACTTATTCAATAAGTCGGGGCTCAGACTATTTTGTTTTTTAGTGGCAATTTGGCGATCGCTTCCATTCAACACCTGACGCAAGACAGCAATATCTGCCTCTGTTTATTTACCAGTAGAAATATGGCCGATCGCGCTACAATAAAATGGCATTTTTGAGAGCTTGTTTGTTGAGGCGATCGCGGAGTTGAGATTCGCTATTTTCTCCGGTGACTGCTGCTTTTTCTGATGCCTTAGCGATCGGCGGTAGTGGTTCGAGGAGTTGGGCTTGAGCTTCCTGAATAGAAGGGTAATTTTCCGCCCAGGATGAAATCGCTTCTGAAAGGACATCGATGTCATCGGATAAGGGTTCAATTAGCTGGGCTAGTTCGGTTAATTGTTCGGCCCCGAAGAGCGATCGCTGCTGAGTTAATAGTTCGATAAACGAGTCGATATTTTGTTCGGGGAGTGACATCGATTCCCGTTGGATTTTGTTAATTGTTTGGCGAACAAATTCGAGAGACAAATCTAATAATTGCGCGATCGTCTCTAAATTTATCCCCAACCCTATCGTGCGACGAATGGCTTCTAACTTCGCCTGCCGCTCACCTTGTTCGAGTCCTTCTTCTAAGCCTTCTTGCTTGACTTCCTGGTAAAATCGAGTTTGTCTGAGTTCGCTTAAATTCAACATGACGGCAATTTCCTCGCGGCTTTTCTGGGGGAGTTTGTAGACGATAATTGTTTCGATGAGGTTAATTAAATCGCGTAGAACGGTTGGATCGGACAACTGTTGTCGGGCCATTGCGATCGACTGCCGTGCTTGTTCTGCTGCTGTCTCTGCTGGCTCGATTACCAGTTTAACAACTTTCACTCCCAGCGATCGATCTGCGGCTTCTGGCAATTCATCGAGGTAAATCCGTTGGACGCGCTGACTGGTTAAGAGTTCCTGAAATTGCAGCATCTGTTCGTGTTCGATGCGGCGATTGGGATAGATGACAACGACGCGCCAAGGATTGAGGGGTTTGTATTGTCGCAGATAGAGAAAGAGTTCGCCAAAGATGCGGTAGTACAAGTCGGCATCGGGTTGAAACTGAACTTCAGCCAAGTAAAATGGTTTTTCAGGTTCTTCGGTTTTGGGGAGAAATAACCCGTCGATGCGGAATGCGAGTTGTTTGATTTCGCGGGAGGTGAATTCATAGGCTGTGGCTTCGTCTGGGGAACGATCGATCAGTTCAAAGAAGAAGCGGGGAAATTCCTGAAACAGGCTGTAGAAAATGGTGTCTGTTTTCATGGGTTGTCGATGGGAATCGAAGATGGGTACTATACCATGCCGAGAGAGAACTATGACACAAGAACCCATTATGGGAGAAATCGATTTTTAGGCAGGGCAACATTTTATGCTATTGTCAAACTTGATTTTTACAGGAAATTTGGTATAAAATGGTCGATAACAAAGATACTATAGAAGTGCCTTTACGACCTCTTGTTTGGATGGGAGACTCTCGCAAAAATATCCGCGAGTTTCCTGAAGAGGTACAAAAAGCGGTAGGTTATGCGCTACAACTGGTGCAAGCTGGGGAAACACCTTTGTCAGCCAAGCCCTTTAAAGGGGTGGAAAGCGGTGTGTATGAAATCGTCAAACGTTACGATACGGATACTTACAGGGCGGTTTATGCTGTCAAGATTGGTGACAAAATCTATGTGTTGCACGCTTTTCAGAAGAAATCAAAGCAAGGGATTAAAACCCCACAGGCTGATGTTGACTTAATTAAAAAACGCTATCAAGACGCACTAGCGAGGGAGGAACAATTATGACAGAAGAAACCATTTTTGAAGAAAGCAGCGGTAATGTATTTGCTGACCTTGGATTGGCAGATGCTGACGAACTTTTTGCGCGGGGTAAAATCGGAATTCAGGTACTTCGTCTGTTGAAACAGCGCAACTTGGAACAGCGTGAAATGAGCGAGTTACTGGGCATTCCACAACCAGAAGTCTCTCATTTAATGGACGGAGAGTTTCAACGGTTCAGCGAGGGAAAACTACTGCTTTTCCTCAAGCGACTCGATACGGAAATTACTTTACATCTTCGCCCTCGTAATGGGGGAAATCAATCTGCTGAAATTGCGATCTCGCTATAGGGGTTGATGAAAGCGGATGGTAATGTCGTTCGTGATTGTATCCGCACCTTCGTAAATGCGATCGCGCAAGCGTGCGCGGCTAGCGCGATCGCGTTCATCAATCGCCGACTTCAACCGCAACAACGCCCGAATCTTCGCCAGCAGATATTTCCGTTTAATCAGCTTGCAAATAAAATTATCTGCGCCACAATCTAGCCTATAAACTAAGCTGAGAGTAGAGTCTTAGCCAACGCAATAACCTGACTGTTCCAAAATTCCTCAAAAAACAGAATGCAAATAATTCTAGAAGTCTCCGATCGCCGTGGTGAAAAACTGCAACCATTGGGCGATCGCCTCCCAGAAGCCCTCGATCGCGCACTCTAGGAAATCACCCCCCCAGAGAGGCCAAATCGTCGAACTATTCGATCGCCATAAATCCAGCACTCTCTCCCAATCGGAAGCAGTCGAACTCGATCGATACTTGCTGCTAGAACCTTGGGTGCGCTTAGCCAAAGCTCATGCTTACAAACACTTACAGACAGCAGCATGAGTTATGTATCAGGCACTTTGCGTCGCTTAGTGACTCAATGCGCCCGATCGCAATGCGAGTATCGATCTAGAAAACATTGCTATTATCGATCGCCATAACTCGATCGATACAATATACCTGAAAAAAGAACTTAAATATCCAGCAATACGTTCAGCATCTCTTATCTAATTTCGCCAGGGTTTATTTCAATAAATCCTGCCTTGAGTATGCTTAAATAAGTTGAGACACATACTAGCCATATTTAAACCAGTGAATTTTCAATCAGTCATTGCCACCTTAAACAAATTCTGGAGCGATCGAGGATGCCTGATCGCCCAATCCTACGACACAGAAAAAGGTGCAGGAACCATGAATCCCCACACCTTCCTCAGAGCAATTGGGCCCGAACCTTGGTCAGTCGCCTACATCGAACCCTGTCGCCGCCCCACCGACGGACGCTACGGCGAAAATCCCAACCGCTTCCAACATTACTATCAATATCAAGTTTTAATTAAACCCTCTCCTCCCAACATCCAAGACATCTATTTAGACTCTCTCAGAGCATTAGGAATTAGCCCTGAAGACCACGACATTCGTTTCGTAGAAGACAACTGGGAATCGCCCACCCTCGGAGCTTGGGGCGTCGGCTGGGAAGTCTGGCTCGACGGCATGGAAATCACCCAATTTACCTACTTTCAACAGTGCGGTAGCATTGACTGTCGCCCCGTCTCCATTGAAATTACCTACGGACTAGAACGCCTCGCAATGTATCTCCAAGAAGTCGATGCGATGACGAAAATTCAGTGGAAAGATGGCATCACTTACGGCGACGTTCACCTGCAAGGAGAAATAGAACAGTGTACTTATAACTTTGAAGCTTCCAATCCAGAATTGCTGTTTACTCTATTTGGATTGTACGAGCAAGAAGCGGAACAACTGACAAAAAAAGGATTGGTTTTGCCGAGTCTTGATTATGTGTTAAAATGTTCTCACACTTTCAATTTACTCGATGCTAGAGGTGTGATTTCGGTAACGGAAAGAACTCGGTATATTACCAAAATTCGCAATTTGGCGCGGCGAGTTGCTCAGCTTTATTTGGAACAGCGCGAAAAACTGGGTTTTCCTTTAGAAAAAGCTGTAAAAGTTTGAGTTTGAGTTGGATTGTGGGGAGTAGGGGGTTGGGCATCTTGCCTGCTTCCAGAACGGGCAAGATGCCCGTTCCACAAAGAGTCAGTTGGATTGTGGAGGGGGCATCTTGCTTGCTTCAAGAACGGGCAAGATGCCCGTTCCACAAAGAGTGAATTGGATTGTGGAGTGGGCATCTTGCCTGCTTCCAGAACGGGCAAGATGCCCGTTCCACAAAGAGTGAGTTGGATTGTGGGGCGGGCATCTTGCCTGCTTCCAGAACGGGCAAGATGCCCGTTCCACAAAGAGTCAGTTGGATTGGGGAGTGGGCATCTTGCCTGCCTCAATAACGGGCAAGATGCCCGTTCCACGAAAGCCATATTTTTAATTAATTAAATGCCTAATTATTCGGACAATAATACAGAAACAAATCCTCAACTGCGAATTGATAATGTTAGTTTAAAAACACCGATCGCCTCAAGTTATTTGTTGGAAAATATATCGTTTCAGGTACACAAGGGATCTCGCGTGGCAATTGTTGGCCCTTCAGGTGCCGGCAAAACAACGCTGTTGCGACTGCTAAATCGGCTCACCAGTCCCACCAGCGGCTCGATTTATCTGGAAAATACAGAATATCGCCAAATACCTGCGATCGAACTCCGCAAACAAATCACCCTCATTCTGCAAGAATCCAAGCTTTTGGGAATGTCGGTGCGAGAAGCATTGGCTTATCCTTTGAAGCTGCAGGGGGTGACTGCATCAAACATTGCTGAGAGAATTAGCGGGGCGATCGAACAACTGCACATACCCCAAGAATGGCTCAATCGCACCGAATTGCAGCTTTCCACAGGCCAAAAACAGCTCGTGGCGATCGCCCGCGGCATCATCCTACAACCAAAAATCTTGCTTTTAGACGAGCCAACATCCGCCCTAGACGCAGGAAAAGCCGCCCACCTTTTGCAAGTATTGACACAGCTAACAAACGGCGAAACCACAATTGTAATGGTAAACCATCAATTAGAATTAGCCGAGCAATTTAGCACCAGAATTCTGCATTTACAGCGCGGAAAGCTGATCGAAGATTTGCCCTCTCATCAAATCAATTGGGTGCAACTGCGGCAAAATTTAATCCAAGCAGAGGCAGAAGCCCAACAAGAATGGTGAACAAGCTAAAAAACGTTTTCTGCGACGGGTTGCGGAATTAATTTGGATGTTTTAACCGCAGAGGGCGCAGAGGGCGCAGAGAAAGAGAAGAGAAGAGATCAAGAGAGAAGTTTACCTATTGTTGAGGATTGCTAGAGATACTGTCAGATATTAGCTTTGGGAATGTTGTTTAATGTTGGCCTTTGTGCTTTTACGCTAAATTGTTACTGCGGAATTAAACCCATTTTTTGATAAAGTGGCCGGACGAACTTTTTTAAAGCTGGCAACTGTTTGGTAAAAACTATGGAGCCTAAAACACAAATTATACCTCCAATGATCACTGTATTGGGAGCGCCGATATAATTTGCCAATCCGCCAGCAACTAAATTCCCAAACGGTGTCACTCCAAAAAATGCCATTGTGTATATGCTCATCACTCTTCCGCGTTTGTCGTCTTCCACAATTGTTTGCAAAAATGTGTTTCCTCCGGCAAATTGGATAATGAAACCAAACCCCACAAACAACATCATGATTAATGACAGCCACAAGACGCGGGACAAACCAAAACCTATCAGTCCGAATCCCATAATGGCCGGTGACATCGCAATCAATTTGCCGAGGCCAACTATACTTTTGCGCGAAATCAAATAAATCGCGCCCGCGAAGGCTCCGACTCCCGAAGATGCCATCAAAAAGCCGAGGGTTTGTGCGTCGCCTTGCAGTATTTTGGTGGCAAAAATTGGGACTAAAACTGTGTGCGACATTCCGGCAAAACTGACTAATGCTAATAGCAGTAAAATTGCTCGAATCGGGGGAAACCCGAAGGCATAAACGAATCCTTCTTTTAATCTTTGTAATGGTTTGGTATTAGTTGCGGCAATTTTACGGGCTTTGATCTGCATCGCTAATAAGCCTGCAATTACAGCGATGTAGCTGAGTCCGTCAATGAGAAAGCAATAACTTGCCCCGACTGTAGCTATTAGCAAACCTGCAATTGCTGGGCCGATTAATCTGGCGCCGTTGAACATGGAAGCGTTGAGGGCGATCGCATTTGCTAAATCTTCTTTCTTTTCTACAAGTTCCGGTACAAAAGCTTGCCGTGCCGGCGCGTCAAAGGCGTTAATTGCGCCTTGAAAGAAACTCAGTACCAGGATCTGCCAAATGTTAACTACTCCTGTTAGCGCTAAAAATGCTAGCGCTAAGGATTGAACCATTGCTAATATTTGAGTGGCAATTAGGACTCGGTGGCGGTTCCAGCGATCGATTAAAACTCCTGCAAAAGGCAGTAAAATTAATGTGGGGATTTGACTTGTAAATCCCACCACGCCGAGCATCCAAGGTGAATCGCTCAAATTGTAGACAAGCCAAACAGTAGCGACTTGCGTCATCCAACTGCCAATCAGGGAGAGGCCTTGTCCTGCAAAAAACAGGCGATAATTTCTCGATCGCAGGGCTGGAGGAAGTTGTATTGTTTTGATTTTTGCTAGTAGATTCATTCTGCAAGTACGGCCTTAGCAATCCTATTTGATTGGTAAACATTTTTTAGGGGTAGCACCCCAGGGCCTACCCCTAATTAGCGAAGGGCAACCATCGGGGGACTGCCCCTAGACTCATTATTACGAATCATTGAGAATTGGGATATGAGCCGAAGGTTCTATTTTCACAACTCCCGAAAACTGAGATGTTGACCATTCTCAATAAGCTTTTTATGAACAGGCAAGATGCCTGTTCCACAAGAAAATTCACTCTGTGTGGAACAGGCATCTTGCCTGTTCTTGAGAATGGTGCAAGATGTGAGGAAAACCAAGATTTGAGTAGAGTTAAATTTTTGCCCGTAGGAAAACGATCGCCACAGTTAAATTTTTCTGTCGCGATCGCTTGAATAACGAGAAATTCCTTCCCCGAACCCTTCCCTCAAGTAATGCTCAACAGCCAAGTACCGAGGTAACGCAGCAAGGGAACATCTCCGGGGGTGCGGATGCGGACGTTGAAATGGTACATTCCGCCCGGAGATGGGTTTCTGACGTTGGAGAGTACAACCTCAACATTGTTGCCGGCGGCAATTGGTTCTGTGGGATAAATTTCTATGAATCGATTTTCTTTGTCCCAGATTACTTCTTGCAATTCTATTGTTTTGTCTTTGACGCGCACTTTAATGTCTTTTTGGTCGAATTCGCCTTTGTAGTAGTCTGGATAGGATATGTTCAGTTGGGCGATCGCCAGACTTACTTTCTTGGAAGGAATTCGCAGCCGATATCTATCGCCACTCATCCCGGCTGTACCGTAATCCAAGCGATAGTTTAATTGGTTGGCGCGCTCCGGGCCGCCGAAAATCGTGAATCCTGGCATCGACTGGGCTAAACTGATGGCGGGTAATCCAGCCACCAAGCAACCTGTAACCGCTAGTGCTGAAAATAATCGTCGCATAACAACTCCTCTAATTAAACTCTTGGTGAACATTTAATATTGCTCGCCCGAAATTTGCGATCGTGCCTACAATATATCGAATCTCTCAGCAATTTGATGAGGGCGATCGCCCGCCGGCTGAGGTCACTTTTTTTTGCGTAATTTTTGCGTAATACTGATAACTGACATTCAAACTACAGAATTAGGCGACATAAAATTATATCATAATCGGTGGCAAACTTAACCATTTAGCGAATTTGAATGTATAAGATAAGTTAAAGATACGGGTCGAATTTGGGCGATCGGCTTTAGTATCAACGAGAGAAGTTTAGGGGAACGGCTGCTTCAATGTAAAGGAAGGCATCGGGCGATTAAAAATCGCACTTCAAGAAACCTGCGGAGGCAGGTTGTGTCTGTGTAGGCGCGGTTTCAACCGTCCTAGGAAGGCTTAAATAAGGAGAGTGTATGAAATTAGCGATCGCAAAAGAAATAGCAGCAGGGGAACGCCGGGTGGCTTTAGTACCCGACGCTGTAGCCCGATTAGTCAAACAGGGCGTCGAAGTTTGGGTTGAGGCCGGTGCCGGCGCACAATCCTTTTTCTCGGATCTTGCTTACGAAGAAGCGGGAGCTCAGGTTGTCGCCGATACCGCTAGGGTGTGGGGCGAAGCCGATGTCGTCGTCAAAATCGGGGCCCTGCAAGAATCAGAAGTTCATCAACTCCGGGAAGGAGGCGTTTTCATCGGATTTTTGAATCCTCTGGGAGATCCAGCTTTAGTGCAGCGTTTAGCCGATCGCAAAGTAACGGCATTCAGCATGGAAATGATCCCGCGCACCAGCCGCGCTCAAAGCATGGATGCGCTGTCATCTCAGGGTAACGTCGCCGGTTACAAAGCGGTACTGATCGCAGCCGCAGCTTTGCCAAAATATTTCCCAATGCTGACAACGGCGGCGGGTACGATTCGCCCCGCGAAAATATTGGTAATGGGTGTCGGCGTTGCGGGCTTGCAGGCGATCGCCACGGCGCGTCGTTTGGGTGCGGTAGTCGAAGCTTTCGACATCCGCCCGGAAACAAAAGAACAAGTGCAAAGTTTGGGCGCTAAATTCCTGGATGTCGAACTCAAGGAAGAAACCGTCGCCGCCGGAGGCTATGCTAAAGAACTATCAGAAGCGGCCAAAGAATACACCCGCCAAGTGCTCACCCAACACGTCAGCGCTTCCGATGCAGTGATTACAACCGCTCAAGTTCCCGGCAGAAAAGCACCTATTTTAGTTACTAGAGAAATGGTTTCTCAAATGAAGCCCGGATCGGTAATTGTTGACCTCGCGGGCGAACAAGGCGGCAATTGCGAATGCACGGAAGCGGGGAAAGATGTTGAATGGAACGGCGTTAATGTCATCGGCCCGATTAATGTGCCCTCGTCGATGCCTGTCCACGCTAGCGAAACTTACTCGAAGAATATCTCCTCTTTACTTCAGTTGATGGTGAAAGATAAGGATCTCAATTTGAATTTTGAAGACGATATCATTGCTGGTGCTTGCGTTGCCCGCGACGGTGAGATTAGCAACCAGCGAGTTCGCGATGCTTTGGCAGCTCAGGCTTCAGCAGTCAGTTAACAGGTTTGTAGTAAGGACTTTAGTCTTTTCTCTCGTTACAATGCTCTGCATTGTAATGTACTCCAGGAGGCTCGGCCTCCAGTCTATATCGAAGGCTCTGCCTCCGAGGAATGCGTTAAGAGCATCGGGGATCTTAACGAGTCATTACCAATTACCCCTTGGTGTCAACAAACAGGTCAAACGCAGTCACAGAATGTTGTTTGGTGACTAGGGCCAGATCCCCCCTAGCCAAGGGCGGGCACGGGGGCACCGCCCCTACGAAGGGGGGAACAAGAAGTATTCAAAGTCCCCCTTCTTAAGGGGGATTTAGGGGGATCGAGACTCGGCAACAAACGAGAGATATAAAGGACTTTAGCGTTAATTTCACACCAATTTCCAATTACCAATTACCAATTGTTATGGCAGAAGGATTGATTGCAGGTTTAGTGGTGTTTACTCTAGCGTCGTTTGTGGGATTTGAAGTAATTAATAAAGTCCCGCCGACGCTGCACACACCTTTGATGTCGGGATCGAATGCGATTTCGGGAATTGCCGTTTTAGGTGCAATTCTGATTTCTGGCCAAGGCAATGTGACTGTTACTTCGATTTTGGGGACGATCGCGATCGCCCTAGCCACAATTAACGTTGTCGGCGGTTTCTTAGTAACCGATCGAATGCTGCAAATGTTCAAGAAAAAAGAGGTTAAAGCGTGAGCGATTTTCTGCCCAGTGGCATTCAACTAGGTTATTTAGTTGCCGCATCTTTGTTTATTATCGGTTTGAAACAGTTGGGTTCCCCTGCAACCGCGCGTCAAGGGAATGTGTTAGCTGCGATCGGGATGTTAATTGCGATCGTCGGAACCTTGCTGGAAAAGCAAGTAGTCAGCTACGAATTGATTGCTGTCGGAATTATCGTCGGTTCCATTTTGGGAACTATTATGGCGAATACCGTCGCGATGACGGATATGCCGCAGATGGTGGGTTTGCTTAACGGTTTTGGGGGCGCGGCTTCTGCACTCGTTGCTGTGGGCGAATTCTGGCGCTATCTCAGCATCCCGGAATCGCCAACTCCAGACGCGACAATCACGATCCTTTTGGGTGTGTTGATTGGCGGAATTACTTTCACTGGTAGCCTTGTGGCGTTTGCGAAACTGCAAGAATTGCTACCGGGTGCGCCCATGACGTTTCCGCTGCAACAGCCGTTTAATGCCATGCTGGCGATCGCGCTTTTAGCCGGCAGCGGTTATATGCTGACGAAGCCGGAGGATGTGCCGGTATTCCTGGCTTTGGTGGCGATTTCCAATATTCTGGGAATCATGTTTGTGCTACCCATTGGGGGCGGCGATATGCCGGTGGTGGTGTCGCTGCTTAACTCTTATTCGGGGATTGCGGCGAGTGTGGCTGGGTTCATTTTGATGAACAATATGCTGATTATCGCTGGTGCATTGGTGGGCGCGTCGGGGATTATTTTGACGCAAATCATGTGCAAGGCGATGAATCGATCGCTTGGTAGTGTGCTGTTTAGCGCGTTTGGTAGCGGTGGCGGTAGTGCTGCGGGTGCTGCTGGGGCTGCTGGTGATGCGATCGACAAAACTGTTCGCAGCATCAATCTCGAAGAAAGTGCGATGATGTTGGGTTATGCGCGATCGGTTGTAATTATTCCCGGTTACGGAATGGCTGTAGCGCAAGCACAGCACGCGGTGCGCGAGTTAGCCGACGGTTTGGAAAAAATGGGTGTTGACGTGAAATACGCGATTCACCCGGTGGCTGGGCGGATGCCGGGGCACATGAATGTGCTGCTGGCGGAAGCAAACGTGCCTTATCCGCAGTTGTACGATATGGACGATATCAATCCGCAGTTTGAAGAAACGGATGTGGCGTTGGTGATTGGTGCGAATGATGTGGTGAATCCGGCGGCGCGTCACGATACGGCGAGCCCGATTTATGGGATGCCGATTTTGGAGGTTGATAAGGCCAAGCATACGATCGTGATTAAGCGCGGGATGAGTGCTGGTTTTTCCGGTGTAGATAATGAGTTGTTCTACAAGGATAAGACGATGATGTTGTTTGGTAGCGCTAAGGATGTGGTTGCCAAATTGGTTTCTGAGGTGAAGCAGTTGTAGGATTTTTTAACCGCAGATGAACACTGATTAACGCGGATGATTAAACCCGGTTTCTTGAAGAAACCGGGTTTTTGTTTTGGGTTTGTATAGATGCTAATACTTCTATTTCTTTCAGTCTCGTAGAGAGGGACTTCGTGTGACAAGAAGCAATTTTAATCATCGCCGAATCTTATAGAAAGATACTGCTATATTGTCCACCCTGCGAATTATCTCAGTGGGATAAATTCAATCCTATCTTGATATTCATTTTCAAAAGATGCTCCCGCAATTTCAATTAACTCGTCAATCACTTGGCCCATATCTGCATTCAAGCGGATTGTGAGAATTCCTAAAACGTGGCGACCTTGGGCTGTATGATCTGACAAATGAACTGGCATTGAACGTCGGTTATTAGTAACGAGGATAAAGTTATTCTCCTCGCACCAACACAAGATTTCTGGATCTTTCGTTCCTTTAGGCGGAACACCTTCATCGCCAACCATCAAAACGACGATATCGGATTGATGATACAAAAGCTGCACCCGATATTCAGGGTCTATGTTTTCGTCTAACAGGTATTTAACAGTCATTAATGAACTTTATCCCGTTGTGTAGATATGTTCTTTTGTTCCTTAATTTGACGCATTTTTAAAACAAAAGGTGATGGATTGCGATCGTATTCAGCTTCCGCTTTGAGGCAATATTCCAACCAATCTCCTACATATTTACCTACAGTTTTGGGATTTTCCAGATAGTACAAAATCGTAGCATAAACTTGAGCCATAGTTAGTGTCCGAAATTTTTGAGCTATTGCTTCTGGAGTTTTGCCGCAGTGGATGTATTCGTAGAGAACGTGTTCGATACCTACGCGAGTTCCTTTGATGCGGATATCTTCTGGTGTTAAGAATTCAAAGTAATCTTCTAATTGCATGATTGTTGTTCATTTTCATTGTGAGTTTTGAGCGTATACTGAGTGTAGCACATTGGCTACATCAACTCGCCCCAGTCCGGCAGGGGTTGAAACCCCTGGCGGATTTCGGGAATGCGTTACTTGGCTGATGTAGAAATTTTCAACTTATTATCGCTCTTGTAGTCTATCAAAACTTTATCGAGGATTGTACCGTGAGTAATAGTGGAAAGTTCTTTAACGTCGCAAATCTGACTATCGGTGTACTAGGTTTGTTAGCGGCTGTTGCCGGTGCGGGAATTGCTGTTGTTCAAGGTTGGCCGCCTCTGTTGTTTGGAAAAAAAGCCCATTTTTACTGTGAATCTCGGCCAGATACTCAGCGGGGAGGTGAAGTTTGGACTGTCATGTACCGTCACGAGAAAGGTGTGCAACCTTGGCTGAAAATGGTCACAACTTTAGGCGGTGGTTATACACCCCTAAAACGCTGCGAAGAAATTGCTGAACGCTTGGACAATTATCGCAAAGATGGTTTGACTCAGTTAATTTATAGACGCGATTCTAATACGCCCAATCAATATGTGGTTTGTGCTAAAACTAAGTTGAGTGGCGATAATTGTCCGCTGTTGGTGACGTTGAAGCCCGGTAGCGAAACGGAGGCTTATAAAGCATTGCAAGATATGACTGAAAATTTGCAAAATGGTACTGGGGTTTATCAAAATAGCGATGGTAAGTTGGCACCTTCTAATTTTTCTCCGACTTCGCCAGTGATTAATTTAACTCCTTTTTTGGCAGAGGAGGATCGGATTGCTGGATCTAATTCTGCTAAGTGATATTAAACTTACAGGAATTACGCATGGGGTTCAGAAACCGGTTTTTTTCCGAAAATACTTCGTTACATCCCGCAGATTCGGAAAAAGACCCGGTTTCTTTGGTCGGAGTGCGTAAGTCCTGATTCATTGAAAAGTTCGTTTTGGCTAATTGTTATAACCCTCAAATTGCTGGCAACATCCTGGCTGGTAAGTGGCAGTGCCAGGTATCGGAAACCCAGGTACAGCATGACTTCGTGGATTTTAAGTCCCTCACAATTCTTGATAAAAACTTGAAGCCTTTATCGGTTACACTCTACAAGTCTCGATACGAGAGAAGAAGGCGCGGTTCCGACCAGACCACCCCCCCCACCCACCCACACCCACCATCCCCCACCCACCCCCCCACGTAACCACCGGCAGGTGGGCTCTGGGTGCTTGGGTATTGAAAGTTAGCTGGGAGTATTCTAGCCATTTTCCTTTTTCTCCTTTCTGTTTCCAGCCGATCGCCTCATTAAAATCTTTCCATTCTTTTGAATTATACTCTTTTGTGCCACCAAGACTTTGATAAATCCGCTTTTGCACCGAAAAGCCGAAGCGTCCATCACTGTATTTTACCCAAAGTCGATCCATCGCCCGCAAATCTGGACAGGAAAAATTGTAGATATTTTCACTGTCTAGCCAACGTTCTTTTTGTCTCCCCGCCACTTCTAACATTTTGTTAGCAGTTTCCCCATCTGCTGCTTGCCACTGCCCCGCCGCCAATAACTGTTCCAGTTTAGTATAGTCTGCCTTAGCAAGGGGTTGATTTTCCCAAGACTGATTTGCCAGATAAGTTTGAATCGGAATTCCCCACCGAAAAGTATTAACTTGTACCCCTCCAGCAACTCTTGCCGCCGCTTGTTGCAGCGTGGCTTTTTGTTGTTCGGACAAACTCGCTTGCTGACTCTGCAAATCAGCAACAATTTGAGCATCCGTCTTCCCGTGCACTGCAACCACTTTCCCGCTAGTATCTAAAACAGGCCCGCCACTCATCCCTCCAAAAGTAGAAGCATCATAGGAAATCCCATAACCTTGCTCCAACACATCCAAGCCCGATACCGAACCTCGCACAAATTGTTGTACTAATTTGCGGCTTCCCACCCTATCTGGAAACCCAGAAATGTATATTTGGTCTGTTTGTTTCACGCTATCGGAATCGCCAAGATTGAGACTCGGATAAGGACAATTTTCCCCAGCAGGCTTAAATGTTACCACAGCTAAATCCAGATTAGGACTTGCTTGGATGCTGTCAGTTTTATAAAGTTTTTGGTCGTTAGTTTGCAGGTTCAAACTGCGCCCTTCCACCACATGACGTGCCGTGAGTACCGTGCAAACTCCCGTTTTCCCCGGCACAATAAAGCCCGTACCGTGTCCGCCTTCATTTTGGTAGGAAATGAGCACGATGCTATTGGCAACAGCTTGGGCAATTTCTTGAGATGACTTCGGCTGGGAGCAGCTTGTTAAGGAGAGTCCGATGAGGGGAAAAATTAGCCAGCAAGAGCGGAATTTCATGAATTTTGCTGAGTGTTTTAGGGAATAAGGGAGTAAATGAATAATTTCTACAACAGTGATGTGTTGTTTTCCAGGTAGGAGATTAACAGGAAATCATACCATTTTTTTGAAATCGTAGCTACGGGTAAGGAGATGGGAGTTATCAGAGGTGACAAGTTAAGATTAAAAGCCTCTCGATATCTCGCTTGTAGCCAAGTCTAGATCCCCCTAAATCCCCCTTAAGAAGGGGGACTTTGACTGCACTCTTGTCCCCCCCTTCTTAAGGGGGGCTAGGGGGGATCGAGATTTTGTGGACTCACTTATAGCTAATCTATCGACAGCAACGAAGTATTTTCGTAAAAAACCCGGTTTCTGGGCCCATGCTAAGCCCTATTCCGTTATAATTTAGCTAGGATATTCTATCTGTAAAAATGGGATAGTAAATAATGACACTCACAGAATTAAAAATTGATCTAGCATCCTTAAATTCAGCCGACAAAGCAGCGGCTATAGAAATTTTACTTCAAACCTTAAGCACTGGTGCTATAGGCATTAAAAAAACTCCAGGCGTGTGTGGCGGCGATGCCTGCGTTGGCAATACTCGCATACAAGTTTGGGTACTTGTGGGTTATCGCCGTCTCGGATGCAGCGATGCTGAACTTTTTAAGTGCTATCCCCATTTGACTGCGGCTGATTTAGTCAATGCTTGGGCTTATGCTGATGCTTACCCAGAAGAAATTGAACAAGCAATCAAAGAAAATGAGGAAGCCTAAAACATGGCGCGACTTTATGCAGACGAACAGTATCCGTTGCCAGTAGTGGAGTTTCTTCGACCTTTAGGTCACGATGTTTTAACAGTTCAAGAAGCCGGAAACGCAGGATTAGGAATTCCTGATGAGGATGTATTGGCTTTTGCCGTGAGTAATGAGCGAGCAGTTTTGACTCTCAATCGAGGGGATTTCATTCGACTGCATCGCTCACAACCCAACCATGCTGGTATTATCATTTGTACTCAAGATAGCAACTGGAAAAGACAGGCGACCCGAATTAATGAGGCTATTTCTGCAGTTGATAATTTGAACGGTAAATTGATTCGAGTTAACCGTCCTTCGACATAAAAAAGCCGCTCCCCATTGTTAAATCCAAAGCAATAGTTCGATGGGAACGGTGCTATAATCTAGATAATGTATTACGGCGATCGCACTTATGACTATACAAGAATTAGAAACTCAAGTCTTAACCTTAAATGCGGTTGATAAAGCTAAACTAATCAGCATCCTAACTCAAACTTTAACCAACGGTTCTCTAGGAATTAAAAAAACTCCGGGTGTGTGCGGAGGCGATGCTTGTATCGGCAATACTCGCATACCAGTTTGGTCACTGGTGTGCGATCGACGTTTAGGTGCTTCCGATGGTATCATCCTAGAATCATTTCCCGATCTAACCGCCGCTGACTTGGTAAATGCGTGGGCTTATGCTGATGCTTACCCAGAGGAAATTGAACAGGCAATTAGAGAAAACGATGAAGTTATGGAAGAAAGCGAGGTTTATTAAAAGTTGGCACGTTTTTACACAGATGAAAACTTCCCGCTAGCAGTGGTAGAATTACTGCGGGCTTTGGGTCACGATGTATTAACAGCGAGGGAAGCAGGGAATGCAAATCTTCAAATTCCTGACGAAGATGTGTTGGCTTTTGCTGCGAGCAATTCCAGAACAGTTTTAACGCGAAATCGCCGTCATTTCATGCGATTACACATTCAAAACTCTGACCATAGTGGTATTGTTGTTTGCACGGAAGATCCAAATTTTGAAAGGCTGGCGACGCGAATTAATGATGCTATTTCGGCGATCGATACTTTGAACGGTAAATTGATTCGAGTTAACCGTCCTTCGACATGAAAAAAAGCCCCTCGCCCTTCCCGACCCAACAACCTTACAATTAAATCCCCCATTGCTCCCAATATTAGGTAAAATTATTGGCGTGTCTGAGGATAAACTATATGCGCTGGGTTCGATATATTGCGATCGCCATTATCAATGGTTTCGGTGTCGTCATCGGTATTATTTGGGTTGCAGTCCCCACAACAGTGGCTCAACCTTCCCTAAACTACCAACTCGCACTCTCTGGGCGACAGCCAGACGGCGAAAATCCGCAATCGCTCCCGGAGCTCTACAAATTGCGCGATCGGCTGAAAGTACAATTAGATAACCTTGCCAAAACTTCCGACAGCGCCCCGTTTCCTGGTGAACTTTGGAAATCCGCAATCAACCGCCAGCAATCCCAAACTCTGACGCAGCAACTCCAAAACGTTCAAAGTCAGATTCAAATAGAAGAAAGAGCCAAATATAATTGGGACGATGCTGCTAAATTAGCCGCCCAAGCTGTCGTAATTGGACGCACTTCTAATCCTTCTTCTGCTACCTGGGAAGAGTCCCAGCGGCTGTGGCAGTTGGCTATCAATACGCTGCGACTCATTCCCCACGATTCTTTTTTGGCCGATCGGGCGATCGACAAAACCATCGAATATCAAGGAAACCTCAGTGTAGCTACCTATGAAATGCAAGTTGCACGTTCAGTTGAGAAAATTAGAGCCGAGGAAGAAGAGATAAGAGAGCGAGCCCGCAAAGAGCAAGAGAAAAAAGAATTTGCTCGTCGAGAAATAGAGAGAAAAGAGCAAGAGAAAAAAGACCGGGCTAGAAAAGAACTTGAAAGGCAAGAGTTTGAAAAGCAAGAATTAGCCAGGAAAGAACTTGAAAGGCAAGAATTAGCCAGGAAAGAACTTGAAAGGCAAGAGTTTGAAAGGCAAGAATTAGCCAGAAAAGAACTTGAAAAGCAAGAATTTGAAAGGCAAGAGTTAGCCAGAAAAGAACTTGAAAAGCAAGAATTAGCCAGACAAGAATTAGCTAGACAAGAACTTGAAAGGCAAGAATTAGCTAGACAAGAGTTAGCTAGACAAGAACTTGAAAGGCAAGAGTTAGCCAGACAAGAATTAGCCAGACAAGAACTTGAAAGGCAAGAATTAGAGAGAAATCAGCAAGCAACTCCTCAACCAACTCCTGAATCAACTGCAACACCAACTCCCGCCCCAGTTACGCCTGCTGCGTCCCCGTCGAACTTTTTCTTTGCGGGAGATACTAACAGAGATGGCCAAATTAACCAGCAAGACGACGCCGGAAAAGAACAATGGTCTTTGTCCAAGGGCGCGCTAATTTTATTTAACGATCGCAATAACGATCGCGGCAAGATACCGACTTGGAAACAAACCAAAGTTAGCGCTCCCCGCCGTGCAGCAATGCTTTCTCAAGTTAACTTAACACTGTCTGAAAGCTTCAAAACCTCTCAACTATTTATCACGGCTGACAGCATTGCTAGCCCTCACATCAGCGTTTTTCAGAAGACAGGGGACGGCTGGCAACCTGTAGATATATCCGGTGCTAAACCTCTAGTTTTTAGCACGAATATTGTTTTAGGTGTCGAAGCAAAACAATTTGCCGATCGCAACTGGAACGGCACTGTTAATCTCAAAGCAACTGCCCAAAACAACGGTCAAGAAATCGCCTCCACAACAATCCAAATGGGCGTTAGTCCTTGGATGATAGCGCCCAATACAGCACCAGTAACCGAAGTTCAGGTCAGCGACAGAGGCTCGGTAAACAGCGAATTTATCTCGCAACTAAAACAAGCAGTAGAACCCACGGGCGCTAAAGTAAAAATTCTCCAGGGCGATCGCACTTGGATGCAAGATACCCAGAAAAACGGATTCGTTCAACTCCCAGAAAAATCGGATATCCGCCAGTTTAATGTAGCCCTAAAAAGCAATAGCGAGCCAGAGAAAAACCCGCCTGTTAAATCAACTCAAGACCGGGATTTGAAAGTAGTTAAAATTGGCAATCCTCGTTCTTTAGACCCTGTAAGTCAGTGGTCTGACGGATACGGCAATTTGCAGGTGACACCGCCGATTCCCGGACACCCAATGGGTCGAGTTTATTACGGGAATTCGGGAAATGCTAGTTTTAATCCAGAGGTACTTGATTTTATTCAAGCTCAGAGAATTCAAGGGCCGCCAGTGGATATTGATACTTCTTGGCTTTTGACTCGCCAAGTCGATGAAATTATCAATTTTATTCCCACTCAAACTCCCGGACAATATGTAATGGCGATCGCCAGTCCCGAAGCTGGAGTTAAGCTGTTGGAAGAATTGGAGGGAAGAGGTTACGGCGATGTGGCGATCAATCGTGGTTTGAGCACTCAAACAACTGTCAGCGCCGCTTTGAAAAACCGTGCTTTAATTCAACACAATCTCTATTTGCAAAATCAGAAACTTAATCCGATTATAGAGAAGTTGAAAAGAGAGTTTTTACTCGGAGACGACCAAATTATTCAAGTTCCGGTGATGTTTGGCTACAGCGGTTATGCTTGGTGGCCAAATATGGTCAATTCGGTGCCAGTTAACGGCAAGTTGTTAGTTTCAAATCCGCGCGGGCCAATGATTGACGGTGTAGATTACACTCAGGAAAGATTGCGCCAACTGCTGCTTCCTGCTGGCGTCAGCGTTAGTTTTCTGGATGACAGGTATTATCAAGAATTAAAAGGAAACGTGCAGTCGGCGACGAATACTGTGAGGAAGCCTGAAGAGCGGCCTTTTTGGCAATCTTTGCCTAATAATTACTAATTGGGAATCGGGCATGGGGAATCGGGCATGGGGAATCGGGAATCGGGAATCGTGAATCAGGAATTTGTAGGGGCGGGTTCACCAACAATACTCGCCTGTAACGAACAATCTCGTAAACCCGCCCCCACCCAACAGTAAATCTCAATATACCTCCTAAACCCGCCTCCCTATGCTAATATTTAGCAAAACTATGCTAGGAGTTTAACAGATGGCTACCCTACAAATAGAAAATATACCAGAGGAATTGTACGCGAGACTGCAAGAGTTAGCCGCAGCTCAAAACCTCTCGATTACCGCGTTTGCGATCGCCATTTTAGAAGCCGAGTTGTCAACAGAGACAAAATCCCTCTCAGGAAAAAATAAAAACTCTGTAACAGAAATATTGGCAGAAATCAGCCACCGTCGCGAGTCTCGTCCGGCGAATATGGGGATGATACTAGATAGTACCGCTTTAATTAGAGAGGAGCGCGACAAATAATATCTTGCACCATTTTTATGAACAGGCAAGATGCCTGTTCCACAAAAGTACCATTTTTATGAACAGGCAAGATGCCTGTTCCACAAAAGTACCATTTTTATGAACAGGCAAGATGCCTGTTCCACA